>NZ_JBSVWS010000175.1:0-11982 GCF_054071155.1 Pseudomonas sp. SDO5532_S415
ACAGGTTTAGCACCGTCAATGTGGGAGCGAGCCTGCTCGCGAAGAGGTCATCAGCATCAACACATGCATTGGCCAAGGAAAAAGCCCGCTGAAGATCAACGCTTCAGCGGGCTTTTTTCATTCATTCACTCATCAAGGCGCAAACGGCATCACACGCTTGTGATGGGTCTTGTTGTACGTGTTGCAAATGATCTTGAACGCTTCCTCGCGCACCGGCTGCCCATGCAAGAAGGCGTCAATTTCGGCGTAGGTCACGCCGTGGGACGCTTCGTCCGGCTTGCCGGGAGACAGATCTTCCAGATCGGCGGTCGGGACTTTCTCCACCAGTGATTCCGGCGCGCCGAAGCTGCGGGCAATTGCCCGGACCTGATTCTTCACCAGGCCACTGAGCGGTGCCAGGTCGCAAGCGCCATCACCGAACTTGGTGAAGAAACCCATGACCGCTTCCGCCGCGTGGTCGGTGCCGATCACCAGGCCCTGGGCCGCACCGGCGATGGTGTACTGGGCGACCATGCGCATCCGCGCCTTGGTATTGCCGAGTACGAAGTCCACCGACACCGCGTGCTTGCCTTCGAACGCTGCGACTTCATTGGCCAGTGACTTGACCGCCGGGCCGATATTCACGGTATGACGTTCGTCCGGCTTGATGAAATCCACCGAGGCCTGGGCATCGTGTTCATCGAACTGGGTTTCGTAGGGCAAGCGCACGGCGATGAATTTGTAATTGTCGTCACCCGTGCGATCGCGTAACTCGCGCATGGCACGCTGGGCCAGCAGGCCGGCGGTCAGGGAGTCGACACCGCCGCTGATGCCCAGCACCAGGGTCTTGAGCCCGGAATTGACCAGGCAGTCCTGGATGAAGGTGATCCGCCGGGCGACTTCTGCCTCAAGGGCGGCCTCGTCGGCGAACGGCGGTTGGACCTTGAGCTGCTCAGCAATCTCACGCTGTACGGCTTGCATGAATTCACTCCTTGCCAGGTAGGCTTGATGGGGCAGGTACTTGGAAAACGTGTCGCAAATAGGCGACGAAATTCGGGTCTTTGCAGTGAGTCTTGCCAGGCTCGTCGGAGATCTTCGCCACCGGCGCGCCGTTGCAGGCGGTCATTTTAAGCACGATGCTCATCGGTTCGACACCCGGAATATCGCACGTCAGGTTGGTGCCGATGCCGAAGCTGACATTGATCCGACCACGCAGTGCCCGAAATATTTCCAGGGACTTGGGCAGGGTCAGGCTGTCGGAGAAGGTCAGCGTCTTGCTCATCGGATCGATGCCGAGCTTGTGATAGTGGGCAATGGCTTTTTCTGCCCAGACCACCGGATCGCCGGAATCGTGGCGCAATCCGTCGAACAGCTTGGCGAAAAACAGATCGAAATCGCCGAGGAAGGCATCCATGGTGATGCAATCGGTCAGGGCGATTCCCAGCAGGCCGCGGTACTCGCGCACCCAGCAATCGAGGGCGGCGATCTGGCTGTCGATCAACCGCGGGCCGAGTTGCTGGTGAGCCATGATCCATTCGTGGGCCATGGTGCCCAGCGGCTTCATATCCAGTTCCCGGGACAGGTGCACGTTGCTGGTGCCGACGAAGCGTCCAGGGAAATCGTGCTTGAGCACGTTCACCACTTCTTCCTGCACGCGGTACGAGAAGCGACGGCGAGTGCCGAAATCGGCGACCTGCAATTCGGACAACTCGTCGTTGCCGGCGTTGGCGGCCAGCCAGTCGAACTTGCGGTAGAGCTGCTCGCGGGCCTGTTCCAGGACGATTTCCGGGTAGCGATAGCGGTTACGCACTTCACTGACTATCGCCAGTATCGGCACCTCGAAAAGAATGACGTGCAGCCACGGGCCACGCAGGCGGATGAACAACTCACCGTTTTCGATCCCGGTGTGGATGTAGCGCAGGTTGAAGCGAAACAGCCCGAGAAAGCGCAGGAAATCCGGCTTCAGGAAGGTGATGCGCTCCAGAAAGCCCAACTGATCGGGACTCAGGCTCAACTCTGCCAGGCGCTCGATCTGGAAGCGGATCTCCGGCAGGTACGGGCGCAAATCTTCACTGTTACGGCAACGAAACTCCCATTCGACTTCCACGTTCGGGTAGTTGTGCAGCACCGCCTGCATCATCGTCAGTTTGTAGAAATCGGTGTCGAGCAGGTTCTGCACGATGCGATCGGCAAACACACTCTCGCTCATAACGGGAATCTCCAGCGTTGCAGCGGTATTGAACATTGGCACTAGTGGCGCATATCAATGGTGAGGATTGCCAGCGTTTTTTTGGCCGCAACAAACCCTTGTGGGAGCGAGCCTGCTCGCGAATGCAATCTGTCAGTCGACATTGATGTTGTCTGATACTCCGCCTTCGCGAGCAGGCTCGCTCCCACAGGTATTGGGGAAACTCTAAATACGGAGGGCATCCGGGCTATCGATCTGCTCCAGCATCCACTTCACAAAATCCCGCACCTTGGGCACTTCCGCCGAATGTTCCGGGTACGCCAGGTAATAGGCATCAGTGCTGGGCATTGCATGCTGCCAGGGAATGACCAGCTTGCCTTCGGCCAGTTCTTCTTCCACCAGAAACCGTGGCAATAACGCCACGCCACAGCCGACTTGCGCGGCGCGGATGCACATATAGAAAGTTTCGAAACGCGGGCCGTGGTAGCTGTGTTCGGTGTGGTAGCCCTGACTGTCGAACCAGTCATGCCAGGCCTGGGGGCGGGAGGCGTTTTGCAGCAGGACCAGGTCGGTGAGTTGCGTAGGGTCGGTGAAGGGCTCGGCGGGCACGCTGCCGGGGGCACATACCGGAACAAGCTCCTCACTGAACAGTTTCAGGCATTCGGTGCCGGGACGGGAACCCTGGCCGAAGTAGAATGCCAGGTCGCTGCGACCTTGCAGCAGATCATCAGCCTCCTGCTCGCTGCACAGATCCAGATGGATCGACGGATGGCGCAGGCGCCAGCCTTTGAGCCGTGGCACCAGCCAGCGCGCACCGAAGGTCGGCGGTGTTGAGACACGCAGGACTTCTGTTTCACCGCCGTAGGAACGCAGGTAATGGGTCGACATTTCGACCTGCGTGAGGATTTTTCGTACCTCGACCAGGTACAAATCGCCCGCCGGAGTCATCTGCAGGCGGCGGCGCACCCGACGAAACAACAGATGCTGCAACAGCTCTTCGAGTTGCGCGACCTGTTTGCTGACGGCGCTCTGGGTCAGGTTCAACTCTTCGGCGGCCCGGGTGAAGCTCAGATGCCGGGTCACGGCTTCGAAACACTGCAGGGCAGCGATCGATGGCAGGTAGCGTTTGTTCAGCATGGGCGGTCCTTTGTTCTTGTCTCTTTATTGCCAACAATGCACAGCATGAATAAACGGAATGATATCTCTCTTAAAGGTCGTTTGTTGAGTAACCTGCGGGGCGCTAAAACTACAGGTCTGATCAGTCGTGTCCGCGCGGCTGCACACGTACCGTTTTTTGCTTGAGGAGTAACCCATGGTTGCCGCATTGCTTGATCGTCTTGGCGTGAACCCGGCCCTGTACCAGAACGGCAAAGTGCCGGTGCATTCGCCCATCGACGGCAGTCGAATCGCCGCCGTGAACTGGGAAGGTGCCGCTGAAGTCGAGCAGCACATCAGTCGCGCAGATCATGCGTTCGAACTGTGGCGCAAGGTTCCGGCACCGCGCCGTGGCGAGCTGGTGCGTCAACTGGGCGACATCCTGCGTGAATACAAGGCCGATCTCGGCGAGCTGGTGTCCTGGGAAGCCGGCAAGATCACTCAGGAAGGCCTGGGTGAAGTTCAGGAAATGATCGACATCTGCGATTTCGCCGTCGGCCTGTCCCGCCAGTTGTACGGTTTGACCATTGCTTCCGAGCGTCCTGGCCACCACATGCGTGAAACCTGGCATCCGCTGGGCGTCGTCGGCGTTATCAGCGCCTTTAACTTCCCGGTAGCGGTCTGGGCCTGGAACGCCACGCTGGCGCTGGTCTGCGGCAACCCGGTGATCTGGAAACCGTCGGAAAAAACCCCGTTGACCGCACTGGCCTGCCAGGCGTTGTTCGACCGTGTGTTGAAGAACTTCAGCGATGCACCTGCGCACCTGAGCCAGGTCATCATCGGTGGTCGCGACGCCGGCGAAGCGCTGGTCGATGATCCACGTGTCGCGCTGGTCAGCGCCACCGGCAGCACCCGCATGGGTCGCGAAGTGGCGCCGAAAATCGCCGCGCGTTTTGCCCGCAGCATCCTGGAACTGGGCGGCAACAACGCAATGATCCTCGGCCCAAGCGCCGATCTGGACATGGCTGTACGCGCGATCCTCTTCAGCGCCGTCGGCACTGCCGGTCAGCGTTGCACCACGTTGCGTCGCCTGATTGCCCACGAATCGGTCAAAGAAGAAATCGTTACCCGCCTGAAAGCCGCGTATTCCAAAGTGCGCATCGGTCATCCGCTGGAAGGCAACCTGGTCGGTCCGCTGATCGACAAGCAAAGCTTCGATAACATGCAGGACGCACTGGAGCAGGCGCTGAGCGAAGGCGGCCGGGTATTCGGCGGCAAGCGCCAGCTGGAAGACAAATTCCCGAATGCCTACTACGTTTCGCCGGCCATCGTTGAAATGCCGGAACAGAGCGACGTGGTCTGCCACGAAACCTTCGCGCCGATCCTGTATGTGGTCAGTTACACCGACTTCAACGAAGCGCTGCGCTTGAACAACGCCGTGCCGCAAGGCTTGTCATCCTGCATCTTCACCACCGACGTGCGTGAAGCCGAGCAGTTCATGTCGGCGGTGGGCAGTGACTGTGGTATTGCCAACGTCAACATCGGCCCGAGCGGTGCTGAAATCGGTGGCGCGTTCGGTGGCGAGAAAGAAACCGGCGGTGGTCGTGAGTCGGGCTCCGATGCATGGCGCGGGTACATGCGTCGTCAGACCAACACTGTGAACTACTCGCTGGAGTTGCCGTTGGCCCAAGGCATTACGTTTGACTGATATTTCAGCCAAACAGTGATCCCCTGTGGGAGCGAGCCTGCTCGCGAATGCTATCTGTCAGCCGACATCATTGGTGGCTGATATACCGCTTTCGCGAGCAGGCTCGCTCCCACAACTGATTTGTGTGGGTTGGTTAGGTTTCTGTTGGAGTCTGGCAATGCCGTTACGCGAAGAGTGTCTGTGGGAAAAACTGACGCCGCAAAGGCCTGACAATGCGGCGCTCAAAGGTGAGGTGAAGGCGGATGTCTGCGTCATCGGCGCCGGTTTCACCGGGCTGTCGGCGGCGGTTCATCTGCTGGAGCAGGGCAAGACGGTTTGTGTGTTGGAAGCCCATCGTGCCGGCCATGGCGGTTCGGGGCGCAACGTCGGGCTGGTCAACGCCGGAATGTGGATACCCCCGGATGAGATCGAGGCGGGGTTTGGCGAAGCGGTCGGCAGTCAGCTCAACCGCATGCTGGGCGCGGCACCATCGCTGGTGTTCAGCCTGATCGACAAGTACAACATCGATTGCCAGTTACGCCGCGAAGGCACGCTGCACATGGCGCACAACGCCCGGGGCGAAGCCGATCTGCGCAGTCGAGAAGAACAGTGGAAACGTCGTGGCGCGCCGGTCGAACTGCTGACCGGGCAAGCTTGCGAACAGGCAACAGGCACCAAAAAGATCGCTGCTGCACTGCTCGACAAGCGTGCCGGCACCCTCAACCCGATGGCTTACACAACGGGGCTGGCAAAAGCGGCCATCGGCCTTGGCGGTCAGTTGTTCGATCATTCCCCGGTCACCCGCCTCGAGCGCCAGGGCCAGCGCTGGTCGGTGCAGACTGCGCAGGGTTCGGTGGTGGCCGAGCAAGTGGTGATCGCCTCCAACGCTTACACCGAAGGCGACTGGACCGAGTTGCGGCGCAATTTTTTCCCCGGCTATTACTATCAAGTGGCGTCGGTGCCGCTGACTGAAGAGGCGGCGAAGCAAATTCTGCCCGGTGGCCAAGGCTCATGGGATACCCGTCAGGTACTCAGCAGTATCCGCCGGGATAAAGACGGTCGCCTGCTGCTCGGCAGCCTGGGCAATGGCAACCAGAAACCGACCTGGTTCCTCAAGGCCTGGGCCGATCGTGTGCAACAGCATTACTTCCCTTATCTCAAGTCGGTGGAATGGGAATGCACCTGGACGGGGCGCATCGCCTTCACGCCGGATCACTTGATGCGCCTGTTCGAACCCGCGCCCGGAATAGTGGCAGTCACCGGCTACAACGGTCGGGGAGTGACCACGGGAACGGTGGTCGGCAAGGCGTTTGCCGATTATTTGTGTAACGGAAATCCTCAAGCGCTACCCATTCCTTTCGCTCCCATGCAGCCATTGGCAGGGGTGGGGTTGCGTAGCTGTTTGTACGAGGCCGGTTTTTCGCTGTATCACGCAGGCCAGTGCCTGCGGATCGTGATCTGATTGTTGAAATTTGTTGCTGGAAGCGGCGCTTTTTCGCGCAGCGACTAGCCTGTAGTGGTGCGGGTTGTAGCAGTTGCGCACCAGCAGTGTGCAGTTCGGTGACGTGCGTTGTTACAGGCTGGTTGCACGCCGTTTGGCGCCGCGGTTGCAATGATGGCGCAGAGGGGTTGCGCCTCAAAAAATAAATGGTTTTACCTTCCGCGGTTTAGACGGTTGCACGCCCAATGAAAATGGGATCGAAACAGTCGAAATAACAATAAAGCAGCGACTTTTTTCAGAATAAAAAACCGATGGCACGGCACTTGCTCTGAGCATTCAGTGAAGTCGCAGTGCCAATTAAAAAAAAACCTTGGAGCACCACCTCATGTCCCAGACGTTTTACAAGAAAGGCTTTCTGGCCCTCGCAGTGGCAACTGCGTTGGGTGTTTCTGCGTTTGCTCAGGCTGACATCAAGATCGGCGTAGCGGGTCCAATGACGGGCGCCAACGCAGCATTTGGCGAGCAGTACATGAAGGGTGCACAGGCAGCGGCCGATGCGGTCAACGCAGCGGGCGGCGTGAACGGGGAAAAAATCGTACTGGTCAAGGGCGATGACGCCTGCGAACCGAAACAGGCTGTGACGGTCGCCAAGGACCTGACCAACCAGAAAGTTGCCGGCGTGGTCGGTCACTTCTGCTCCTCGTCGACCATCCCGGCCTCCGAGATCTATGACGAAGCGGGCATCATTGCAATCACTCCGGGTTCCACCAACCCGGCCGTTACCGAGCGTGGCCTGAGCGCCATGTTCCGTATGTGCGGACGTGACGACCAGCAAGGCATCGTGGCCGGCGACTACATCGTCGACGTGCTCAAGGGCAAGAAGGTTGTCGTGCTGCACGACAAGGACACCTACGGCCAGGGCCTGGCAGATGCCACCAAGGCGCAGCTTGCCAAGCGCGGCGTGACGCCAGTGCTGTATGAAGGCCTGACCCGTGGTGAAAAAGACTTCAGCACCATCGTGACCAAAATCCGCGGTGCTGGCGCCGATGTCGTCTACTTCGGTGGTCTGCACCCGGAAGCCGGTCCTCTGGTCCGTCAACTCCGCGAGCAAGGCCTGAAAGACGTCACGTTCATGTCCGACGATGGCATCGTGACCGACGAACTGGTGACCACCGCTGGCGGTCCGCAGTTCACCAAAGGCGTGCTGATGACTTTCGGCGCCGACCCTCGCCTGCTGCCAGACAGCAAGACGGTGGTAGACGCATTCCGCAAGGCCGGCACCGAGCCTGAAGGCTATACCCTGTATGCCTACGCTTCGGTCCAGACCCTGGCAGCGGCGTTCAACGGTGCCAAGTCCAACAGTGGCGAAAAAGCTGCCGAGTGGCTGAAAAAGAACCCTGTCAAAACCGTCATGGGCGAGAAGACCTGGGACAGCAAGGGCGACCTGAAAGTCTCCGACTACGTGGTTTACGAGTGGGACGCGAACGGCAAATACCATCAACTGGAAAAACAGAAGTGATATGAGCGGCTGATCTGCCCGGTGCCTTATGGGCCGGGCAATCCTGAAACATGTCCGTGCAGTACCTGTCTTTTCTCGTAGAGCTGCACACAACCGCATAGCGCCGGCGGCTGAACCCCGGTCCGACGCTAGCGGCTTCTGTGCAGTCTCTCAAATGCGTGAGATTGCGTTATGGATGGTATTTTCCTGCAGCAACTGGTCAACGGCCTGACCCTCGGGTCGGTCTATGGCCTGATCGCCATCGGCTACACAATGGTCTATGGCATCATTGGCATGATCAACTTCGCCCACGGCGAGGTTTACATGATTTCCGCTTACCTCGCGGCAATCAGTCTGGCACTGCTGGCTTACTTCGGTATTGAATCCTTCCCGCTGCTGATGCTCGGCACCCTGATCTTCACCATCGTCGTCACGGCGGTGTATGGCTGGGTCATCGAGCGAGTCGCCTACAAACCCCTGCGTAACTCCACCCGACTGGCACCGCTGATCAGCGCCATCGGTATTTCGCTGATCCTGCAAAACTACGCACAGATCTCCCAAGGCGCGAAGCAACAGGGCGTTCCAACCTTGCTCACAGGTGCCTGGCGCGTCGATATCGGTACTGGTTTCGTGCAATTGACCTACACCAAGGTCTTCATTCTGGTCGCAGCGTTTGCCGGGATGGCCCTGCTGACCTACATCATCAAGTACACCAAGCTCGGCCGCATGTGCCGCGCGACCCAGCAAGACCGCAAGATGGCCTCGATCCTGGGGATCAACACCGACCGGGTGATCTCCTACGTGTTCATCATCGGTGCAGCCATGGCGGCCCTGGCTGGCGTGCTGATCACCATGAACTACGGCACGTTCGACTTCTATGCCGGCTTCATCATCGGAATCAAGGCGTTCACCGCCGCGGTACTCGGCGGGATCGGTTCGCTGCCTGGCGCCATGCTTGGCGGGATCATTCTCGGGATTTCCGAATCGCTGTTCTCCGGTCTGGTGAACTCGGACTACAAAGACGTATTCAGCTTCTCGCTGCTGGTTCTCGTTCTGGTCTTTCGGCCTCAAGGCCTGCTCGGCCGTCCTCTTGTGTCGAAGGTGTAAGCGATGTCCTCAACCACTAAAAAAACCATTGATCTCAAGAAAAGTCTGGTTGACGCGATCCTTGCCGGGCTTGTGGCCCTGATCGTATTCGGGCCGATTGTCGGTGTTGTACTCGATGGCTACGGTTTCAACCTGGAATCGACCCGGGTGGCCTGGATTGTTGCCATCGTCATGGCCGGTCGCTTTGCCTTGAGCACGTTCCTGCAGACGCCCAAGGGCCTGAGAATTCTCGAAGGATTTGAATCCTCCGGCTCCGGGGTGCACGTATTGGCACCCGATTACAAATCGCGCCTGCGCTGGATCATCCCGCTGATGATCGTCATCGCCGTGGTGTTCCCGTTCTTCTCCAACTCCTACGTGCTGGGTGTGGTTATCCTCGGGCTGATCTACGTGCTGCTGGGCCTGGGGCTGAACATCGTGGTCGGCCTGGCCGGCCTGCTCGACCTGGGTTACGTGGCGTTCTACGCCATCGGCGCCTACGGCCTGGCGCTCGGTTATCAGTACCTGGGGCTGGGTTTCTGGACGGTGCTGCCGCTGGCGGCGATTACCGCGGGGCTGGCCGGTTGCATCCTTGGCTTCCCGGTGTTGCGTTTGCACGGTGACTACCTGGCGATCGTGACCCTGGGCTTCGGTGAAATCATCCGCCTGGTCCTCAATAACTGGCTGACCCTGACCGGCGGCCCGAACGGTATGTCGGCGCCGCTGCCGACCTTCTTCGGCCTCGAGTTCGGCAAACGTGCGAAAGATGGCGGTGTGCCGTTCCATGAGTTCTTCGGCCTCGCCTACAACCCCGACGTGAAGTACTACTTCATCTATGCGGTGTTGTTCCTGGTGGTGCTGGCCGTGCTGTACATCAAGCATCGTCTGGTCAAGATGCCTGTAGGCCGTGCCTGGGAAGCGCTGCGTGAAGACGAAATCGCCTGCCGTTCCATGGGCCTGAACCATGTATTGGTCAAGCTCTCGGCGTTTACCATCGGTGCATCGACGGCGGGCCTGGCCGGCGTGTTCTTCGCCACCTACCAAGGCTTCGTCAACCCGACTTCGTTTACCTTCTTCGAATCGGCCCTGATCCTCGCCATCGTGGTGCTCGGCGGCATGGGCTCGACCATCGGTGTGGTCATCGCGGCTTTCGTACTGACCGTAGCCCCGGAGCTGCTGCGTGGCTTCGCCGAGTACCGCGTTCTGCTGTTCGGCATCCTGATGGTGTTGATGATGATTTGGCGACCGCGCGGCCTGATTCGGATCAGCCGTACCGGTGTGACCCCGCGTAAAGGAGTAGCGCCATGAGCGAAGTCGTACTCAGTGTCGAAAAACTGATGATGCACTTCGGCGGCATCAAGGCGTTGAATGATGTCAGCCTGAAGGTCAAGCGCAACTCGATCTTCGCCCTGATCGGTCCCAACGGCGCCGGCAAGACCACCGTGTTCAACTGCCTGACCGGGTTCTACAAGGCCTCCGGCGGCAAGATCGAACTCAACGTGCGTGGCCAGCAGACCAACGTCATCAAGTTGCTGGGCGAATCGTTCAAGCCGACCGATTTCGTCTCACCGAAAACCTTCGCCAGTCGCCTGTTCTACAAGGCGTTCGGTGGTACTCATCTGGTGAACCGGGCCGGGCTGGCGCGGACTTTCCAGAACATTCGCCTGTTCAAGGAAATGTCGGTGCTGGAAAACTTGCTGGTGGCCCAGCACATGTGGGTCAACCGCAGCATGCTCGCGGGCATCCTCAACACCAAGGGCTACCGCAAGGCCGAAAGCGATGCCCTGGACCACGCGTTCTATTGGCTGGAAGTGGTGGACCTGGTGGACTGCGCCAACCGTCTGGCCGGTGAGCTGTCCTACGGCCAGCAACGTCGCCTGGAGATCGCCCGGGCCATGTGCACCCGTCCGCAGATCATCTGCCTCGACGAACCGGCCGCCGGCCTCAACCCTCAGGAAACCGAAGCGCTGAGCGCGATGATCCGGCTGCTGCGCGATGAGCACGATCTGACCGTGGTGCTGATCGAACACGACATGGGCATGGTAATGAGTATTTCCGACCACATCGTGGTGCTGGATCACGGCGTTGTCATCGCCGAGGGCGGCCCCAACGACATCCGCAACGACCCGAAAGTGATTGCCGCGTACCTGGGCGCCGACGAAGAGGAGGTGGTATGAGTAAACCCATCCTCGAACTCAAGGCGCTGGACGTGTTTTACGGGCCGATTCAGGCCCTGAAGAAAGTCTCGCTGCACATCAACGAAGGTGAAACCGTCAGCCTGATCGGCTCCAACGGCGCCGGCAAGTCGACCCTGCTGATGTCGATCTTCGGCCAGCCGCGGGCGGCGGACGGGCAGATCCTCTACCAAGGCGTGGACATCACCCACAAGTCGTCGCACTACATCGCGTCCAACGGTATCGCGCAGTCGCCGGAAGGCCGGCGGGTGTTCCCCGACATGACCGTCGAGGAAAACCTGCTGATGGGTACCATTCCGATCGGCGATAAATACGCCAAGGAAGACATGCAACGCATGTTCGAGCTGTTCCCGCGGCTCGAAGAGCGGCGCACCCAGCGCGCCATGACCATGTCCGGCGGCGAGCAGCAAATGCTTGCCATCGCCCGGGCGTTGATGAGCCGGCCCAAGCTGCTGCTGCTCGACGAGCCGAGCCTGGGTCTGGCCCCGATCGTGGTGAAGCAGATCTTCGCCACCCTGCGGGAGCTGGCAAAGACCGGCATGACTATCTTCCTGGTGGAGCAGAACGCCAACCACGCCCTCAGGCTGTCGGACCGGGCATATGTGATGGTCAACGGCGAGATCCGCATGAGCGGCACAGGCAAGGAACTGCTGGTCAACGAGGATGTGCGTAACGCTTATCTTGGCGGGCATTGATTCGTTGCTGAAGTATCCACAGCCCCGGCGAGCAATCTCCGGGGCTTTTTTACACCTTCAATACACTGCAAATCCCTGTGGGAGCGAGCCTGCTCGCGAAAGCGGCGGCACAGTCAAT
>NZ_JBSVWS010000176.1:0-11569 GCF_054071155.1 Pseudomonas sp. SDO5532_S415
GCGGCCCCAAAAAATGGGCCTGCTGCGCAGTCCAGCGGGAGCAAGCTCCCTCGCCACAGGTCTGTTGGTCGTCCGTTAAATCGCTTTTGTTTCTGGCTTGTGCGCCACGAACCGCATCATCCACTCGGCAACCGTGCTGCCGTGATGTTCACTTTCCAGGCTTGCGATTCCTTTCGTATACACCTGCTCGCCCAGCGCTTGCTGACGAATCTCCAGCAAGGCCCGGGAGTAGTCATGAATGAACTCCGGATGCCCCTGGAAGCACAGCACCTGATCATTGATGTGGTACGCGGCAAATGGGCAGAAATCGCTGGAGGCGATCACTGTGGCGTTTTCCGGCAATGACGTCACCTGGTCCTGATGGCTGATCAGCAGGGTCAACTCTTCGCGCACCGGATTCATCCAAGGCGCCTTGGCGGCGAGTTTGTAATTGTGGGTGCCGACGCCCCAACCCTGGGTCGCCCGCTCGCTCTTGCCGCCCAGCAACAGCGCCAGCAACTGATGGCCGAAACACACGCCCAGCAGTTTGTCGCCACGCTCGTAGCGGGTCAGCAGGTAGTCCTTGAGGGTCTGGATCCAGGGGTCGGTGCCGAAGGAATCGGCCTTGCTGCCGGTGACGAGGTAGGCGTCAAAGGTCAGGTCGTCGCTGGGATACTCGCCCTGCATCACGTTGTACACAGTGAACTCGGCGGCAATGGGCTGCTGCGAAAACAGGTGTTTGAACATCTGCCCGTAACCCTGATATTGGTCGACCAGTTCCGGACGCAGGATGTCGGTTTCGAGAATGCAGATGCGTAACGACATAAAAAATACCTGACACGTGATGGGAATAATGCACACCCCAGAGCCTGCCTTGAAACACCGTAACAAGGCAAGCCCCGCGATGTGTCACCGATCCCTAAAATGCCTCCCCTTTGGCGGCTTTTTCCAGCAACAGTGCCGGTGGTGCAAAGCGCTCGCCGTATTGACCCGCCAGGTACTGGGCACGGGCGACGAAGTCTTTAATCCCGTACTGATTGATGAACTGCAACGCACCGCCGGTCCAGGCCGCGAAACCGATGCCGAAAATCGAGCCGACGTTGGCGTCCGCCGTCGAGGTCAGCACGCCCTCCTCCACGCAGCGTACGGTTTCAATGGCTTGCACGAACAGCAGGCGATCGCGCACATCCTTGGGCGAAATCTGCCCGTCGGCCTTTTCAAAGCGGTTTTTCAGCTCCGGCCACAGGTGCTTCTGCCCCCCCGCCGGGTACTCGTAGAAACCACCGCCCGCGACCTTGCCCGGACGCTTGTATTCATTGAGCAGCAAGTCGATCACGGCAAATGCCGGATGCTCGGTCAGCGGTTTGCCTTCCGCCTGCAGGTCTTTGGCGGTTTGCTGGCGGATATGGCTCATGAGGCTGAGGGAGACTTCATCAGAAATCGCCAACGGTCCGATGGGCATGCCGGCCTTGCGTGCCTCGGTCTCGATCATCGGCGCACTCACGCCTTCGCCCAGCATCGCAATGCCTTCGTTGGTAAACGTGCCGAACACCCGCGAAGTAAAGAAACCACGGCTGTCGTTGACCACGATCGGCGTTTTCTTGATTTGCAGAACGAAATCGAATCCGCGAGCCAGGGTTTCGTCGCTGGTGTTGACGCCCTTGATGATTTCCACCAGCGGCATTTTGTCCACAGGGCTGAAGAAATGCAGGCCGATAAACTTGCTCTGGTCCGGTACCGCCGTGGCCAGGCCGCTGATCGGCAGAGTCGAAGTGTTGGAGGCGATCACCGCGTCGGCACCGACGATTTGTTGCGCAGCCAGGGAGACCTTGGCCTTCAGCTCACGGTCTTCGAACACGGCTTCGATGATCAGATCGCAACCGGCCAGGTCGGCATCGCTTTCAGTGGCCTGAATGCGTGCCAGAACCGCTTCGCGCTGTTCGACGCTCAGCTGCCCACGCGCCACCTTCTTGTCCAGCAACGCCGCCGAGTGCGCCTTGCCCTTCTCGGCAGCGGCGAGATTGACATCCTTGAGCACCACCTCGATGCCTGCCGACGCGCTGACAAACGCAATGCCCGCGCCCATCATCCCGGCCCCCAGCACGCCGACTTTCCTGGTGACGCAAGGCGCAAAACCCTGCGGCCGCGAGCCGCCGGCATTGATTTCGTTGAGCTGGAACCAGAACGTGCCGATCAGGTTCTTGGAGACCTGACCGGTGGTCAGCTCGGTGAAGTAGCGGGTTTCGATCAGGTGCGCCGTGTCGAAATCCACTTGCGCACCTTCCACGGCGGCGCAGAGGATTTTTTCCGGCGCCGGCATGCAGCCCTGGGTTTTGCTGCGCAGGATCGACGGTGCAATGGCCAGCATCTGTGCGACTTTCGGGTTTGACGGCGTACCACCGGGGATCTGGTAACCCTTCACATCCCAACGCTGCACCGTCTTGGGGTTGGCGATGATCCAGGCTCGCGCCTTGGCCAGCAACTCGTCGTGATCCGCCGCCAGTTCATCGATCAAACCCGCCTGCAACGCTTGCTGCGGCCGCACTTTTTTACCTTCGAGCAGATACGGCAGGGCTTTTTCCAGGCCGAGCATACGCACCATGCGCACCACCCCGCCGCCGCCCGGCAACAGGCCGAGGGTCACTTCCGGCAAGCCCAGCTGCACCGACGGGTTGTCCAGCGCCACGCGGTGATGGCAGGCCAGGCAGATTTCCCAGCCGCCGCCCAGCGCCGCGCCGTTGATCGCCGCGACCACCGGTTTACCGAGAGTTTCCAGGGTACGCAGTTGCCCTTTGAGTTTCAGCACCATGTCGTAAAAGGCTTTGGCTTCGGGTTTGCCCACCTTGATCAGCTCATTGAGGTCACCGCCGGCGAAGAAGGTTTTTTTCGCTGAGGTGATGATGACGCCGGCAATGGCGTCCTTGTCGGCCACCAGGCGGGCGACACAGTCAGCCATGGCTTCGCGGTACACCGCGTTCATGGTGTTGGCGCTCTGGCCCGGCATGTCGATGGTCAGGACGACAATCTGGTCCTGGCCTTTTTCGTAACGAATGGCTTGGGTCATGGAAGGTTTCCTTGAATTCGGGGCTCAGAGGCGTTCGATGATGGTGGCAATGCCCATGCCGCCGCCGACACACAGGGTCGCGAGGCCATAACGCAGGCGCCGGGCTTCCAGCTCATCGAGCAAGGTGCCGAGAATCGCGCATCCAGTGGCGCCCAACGGGTGGCCCATGGCAATGGCGCCGCCGTTGACATTGACCTTGTCCGGGTCGACGGCCATGTCCTTGATGAACTTCAACACCACCGAGGCAAACGCTTCGTTGACCTCGAACAGGTCGATGTCTTCCACCCGCAGCCCGGCCTTGGCCAGCGCCTTGCGGGTAGCTGGTGCGGGGCCTGTGAGCATGATGGTCGGATCGGTACTGGTCACCGCCGTGGCGACGATCCGCGCCCGTGGCTGCAAGCCCAGCGCCCGGCCCTTGGCTTCGGAGCCGATCAGCATCAGCGCCGCGCCGTCGACGATTCCGGAACTGTTGCCGGGGGTGTGGACATGGTTGATGCGCTCGACCTGGCTGTAGACGCGCAGCGCGGTGGCGTCGAACCCCATCTGCCCGATCATTTCGAAACTCGGCTTGAGCTTGCCCAGGCCTTCCATGCTCGATTCGGCACGGATGAATTCATCGTGATCGAGCAGGATGATGCCGTTCTGATCCCGAACCGGCACCAGCGACTTGCTAAAAGAGCCATCGGCCCGCGCCCGCGCAGCTTTCTGTTGCGAGTGCAGCGCGTAGGTATCGACATCCTGGCGACTGAAACCTTCGAGCGTGGCGATCAGGTCGGCGCCCACGCCTTGCGGGGTGAAGTGGCTGTGCAGGTTGGTTTCCGGGTCCAGTGCCCAGGCCCCGCCATCGCTGCCCATGGGGACGCGCGACATGGACTCGACGCCGCCGACCACCACCAGGTCTTCGAAACCGGAGCGCACTTTCATCGCCCCAAGGTTCACCGCTTCCAGCCCTGAAGCGCAGAATCGATTGATCTGCACCCCGGCTACGCTGACGTCCCAGTCCGCCACCTGGGTTGCGGTTTTTGCGATGTCGGAGCCTTGATCGCCGATGGGCGTCACGCAACCGAGTACCACGTCATCGACCTGACTGGTGTCGAGGGCGGTCCGCTGCTGCAGCGCCCTGAGCAAGCCTGCTGCCAGGTTTACCGGTTTGACGCTGTGCAAGGCGCCATCAGCCTTGCCTTTGCCACGGGGCGTGCGTAACGCGTCGAAAATCAAAGCTTGGGTCATGACGTCCTCGAACCGCAGTGCAGTGAGTGAAAAACACAGCTCACACTCTTGGCCCGGCGACCAATGGATTCAATGACCGCAGCGCTCACTGGCATTGACGGTCACGCTCAGACGGACGGTCATCGATGACTCGATGAACCGGTTAAAGACCCGCAGGTGTCTAGCAAAAGGCCGCCCAAGAAGCTGGCAATAGGCCTCATGCCTTTTTAATAGCATCGAGTGAGAACTCCATACTAAATGGATCTAAAACAAGCGTGACGCGGCCTCTAAGGTGAAGTTATACGAAGTTGTCGTCGGGTTTTGCCGAGGCGCTCGTCCTACAGGAAGTGCAACGTTTGCCGTCATGGATATATGCAGGCAGGCATCAGGAAATAACAAAAAAAAGGCGGTCAGCCATGTTCAAACAATCGAAAGTTCGCCAAGCAGGTCTCATTCTCTTTGCCACGACATTGCTGTTGATTTTGCCCAACCTGACCAAGGTGATCGGCTAGTCGTTATTCTAAAAATAGGGCACCAGCGTTTTATATCGCCACGCTAAAAATGTGACTGGCTCGCTACCCGGGCCAGCGTGGCTGTGCCAACCTTTGTGGCACTTCCACGACATGGACGGCGATCATTGTGAAAACGTTTATTCTGCTTGGGGCGTTGCTGCTCGGCACACCTCTGCATGCCGCACAGCTCAATCTGGAGTTGGGCGAGTACAGTCGCACCTGGCAGACCGAGGAGTTGCTCAAGCACCCTCAGGTCCTGACCATCAACATCCCCAATGATGTTTCCTACAAACGGGACATGAGCTACCGCGCTGTTCCGTTGGCGGCGTTGTTGTCGGACGTTAAATCCGACGATCATTTGCAAGCTGTTGCGCTCGATGGATTTGCCGCGGAATTACCGGCCGGACCGCTACTCAATACCCAGGGCGCGCGAGCCTGGCTGGCCATCGAAGATCCGGCGAACCCCTGGCCGCCGCTGTCAGAAGGCAAACACAGCGCCGGGCCGTTTTACCTGGTCTGGACCGACCCGCGGGCAGGCAATATCAGCCCGGAACAATGGCCGTTCGAACTGGCCAGCATCAAGCGCCTTGCGCCGGTGGCCGAGCGCTTTCCTACCCTGCTGCCTGATCCCGCGTTAAAGGCAGACGACCCGGTCAACAAAGGCTTTGCGCTGTTTCAGAAAAACTGCCTGGCATGCCATCGATTGAACGGTGCCGGGGACTCGCAGTTCGGGCCAGACCTGAATATTCCGTACAACCCGACCGAGTACTTCGGTGCAGACTTCCTCAAGCGCTACATCCGTGATCCGCAGAGTTTGCGCCAATGGCCCCAGGCGAAAATGCCGGGCTTTTCGGCCGAGGTGTTGCCGGATGAAGACTTGGGGATGCTGGTGGGGTATTTGAAGCATATGGTGGGGCGCAAGGTTAAACCCTGAACGGGTATTACCGGGACTGACCTCATCTCCACTGAAAATATTCTTGTGGGAGCGAGCCTGCTCGCGAAGGCGGTGTGTCAGTCACGATTGGGCTGACTGAACGGCCGCTTTCGCGAGCAGGCTCGTTCCCACAAGGGATCATGGTGTCAGCATTTACTGTTGTTGCACCGAGATCACCGGCGCAGGGGTGGGCGACACGAACACCTTGGCATGCATCTGCTCACACCCGCCGCCGCGACGCATGCCTCGCACCGGGCAGGCGTCCAGATAGTCCAGGCCCACTGCCAGTTTCAAATGGCGCTCGGGTCGGGCCAGTTCGTTGGTCACGTCGAAGCTGTACCAGGCGTCATCCAGCCAGGCTTCGGCCCAGGCGTGACTGGCCAGGTGTTCACAATCCTCGCTGTACAAATAACCCGACACATACCGCGCCGGAATACCCAGGCTGCGGGTGCAGGCGAGAAAGGCATGGGTGTGGTCCTGGCACACGCCCGAACGCCCGGCGAAGGCCTTGGCGGCGCTGGTGTCCACTTCGGTGGCACCCGGCGTATAGGTCATGTGCTGGTTCAGGCCGTGCATCAGGTCAATCAGCGCAGTGCGATCGCGGCGTTGCTTGCACGCTTTCTCGGCAAATGCGCGCAATGCCGCGTCAGCTTCAGTCAGGCGGGTGAAACGCAGGAACGGCAACGCCGACTGGCTCTCGTGCTCGGCTTCGCGCAGCTCGTCGATGTCGACCTGGCCACGGGCGCCGATGATGATCGCCTCGTGAGGCTCGTCCATGGTCAGCACATGCAGGATATTGCCAAACGGGTCGAGTTGCGCGCGCACCGGGCGCGGCAGGTCGAGCTGCCAGCTGAGCACGTGTTGGCGCTCACTGTCGTGGGGAGTCAGTCGCAGATACTGGATGCTCGCCCGCACCTGATCTTCATAGTGATAGGTGGTCTCGTGGCTAATGGAAAGTCTCATGCAGCCTCCAGGTAGGAACTGTGAATCGCGTTGCCCAACTGGCGCACCAGCGGGATGAACTCGGTCAACCAGGCGTGCAGGCCTTCGTCGAGGATTTCGGTGATGCCGGTGTAGCGCAGGCGCGCGTCCATTTCCGCGGCCAGGCGTTGCGCCGGGCGGCCATTGGCCCCCGGCAACTGGGCAAGGATCTGGTCGATTTCTTCGGTGCAGGCACGCAACGAGCGCGGCACGTCGGCCCGCAACAACAGCAACTCGGCCACATGCCGGGCGCCGGGAGCGTCACGGTAGATTTCGGTATAGGCCTCGAACGATGACAGTGCCCGCAGCAAGGCACTCCACTGGTAATACGCGTGGGCCGTGCCGTCGCTGACCGCTTCGGCCTGATCGCCGGCCATTTCGTAACGGGCATCGAGCAGGCGCAAGGTGTTGTCGGCGCGTTCGATGAACGTCCCCAGGCGAATGAAACGGAACGCATCGTTGCGCATGATGGTGCCGTAGGACGCGCCCCGGAACAGGTGGGAACGTTCCTTGATCCACTCGCAGAAACGACTCATGCCGTAGCGACTCAGGCCCTGTTCGGCAATTCCGCGAATTTCCAGCCAGGTCGCATTGATGTTTTCCCACATGTCGGCGGTGATTCGCCCACGCACCGCATGGGCACTGGCACGCGCCGCACCCAGGCAGCTGTAGATGCTCGCCGGATTCGCCGCATCCAGCGCGAAAAAGTGCAGCAGCCGTTCGGCATGCAGCTCGCCGTGGCGTTCGAGGTAATCGTCCAGGGTGCCGGTAATCAACAGCGGCATGGCCAGTTCGTGCAGGCCGTTGCCACGACCATCCTGTGGCATCAGTGACAGCGAATAACTGATGTCGAGCATCCGTGCGAGGTTTTCCGCCCGCTCCAGGTAACGCGACATCCAATACAGATCCGAGGCAGTTCTACTTAACATGACAGGCTTCCTTCAATCCTCGACCACCCAGGTGTCCTTGGTTCCGCCACCCTGGGAGGAATTCACCACCAGGGAGCCTTCGCGCAGGGCGACACGGGTCAGGCCGCCGGGCACGACCCGGGTTTCTCGGCCAGACAACACAAACGGACGCAAGTCGATATGGCGCGGCGCGATGCCGTTTTCGACAAAGGTCGGACAGGTCGACAGCGACAGTGTCGGTTGCGCGATGTAGGCATGGGGCTTGGCGATGATTCGCGCGCGGAAGGCTTCAATTTCCGCGGCTGTTGCCGCCGGCCCCACCAGCATCCCGTAACCGCCGGAGCCCTGGGTTTCCTTGACCACCAGTTCCGGCAGATTGGCCAGCACATGGGACAGCTCGGACGGATTACGACACTGCCAGGTCGGCACGTTCTTCAGGATCGGCTCTTCGTCCAGATAAAACCGGATCATGTCCGTGACGAACGGGTACACCGACTTGTCGTCCGCCACCCCCGTGCCGATGGCATTGGCCAGCACCACATTGCCGGACCGGTAGGACGACAGCAGCCCCGGCACGCCGAGCATTGATTCCGGATTGAAAGCCAGGGGATCGAGGAACGCATCGTCGAGGCGGCGATAAATCACATCAACGGCTTTCGGCCCATCGGTGGTGCGCATGAAGACCTTGTCGTCCCGCACGAACAGGTCCGCGCCTTCCACCAGCTCCACGCCCATCTCCCGGGCCAGGAACGCATGTTCGAAGAACGCACTGTTGAAGCGCCCCGGCGTCAGCACTACAACGCTCGGGTTGTCGATCGGGCTGGAGCTTTTCAGCGTATCGAGCAACAGGTTCGGATAGTGATCGATGGGTGCGATGCGTTGCGCCGCGAACAGCTCGGGGAAAAGACGCATCATCATCTTGCGGTCTTCGAGCATGTAGCTTACACCGCTGGGCGTGCGCAGATTGTCTTCGAGCACGTAGTACGTGCCGTCGCCGTCGCGCACCAGATCGACACCGGAAATATGCGAATAGATATCGCGGTGCAGATCCAGCCCCTGCATCGCCAACTGGTACTGCTCGTTGGCCAGCACTTGCTCGGCCGGAATGATGCCGGCCTTGATGATCCGCTGCTCGTGGTAGAGGTCGGCGAGGAACATGTTCAACGCCTTGACTCGCTGAATGCAGCCCCGCTCGACCACCCGCCATTCACTGGCGGGGATGCTGCGGGGAATGGTGTCGAAGGGAATCAGGCGCTCTGTCCCCTGCTCATCACCGTAGAGCGTGAACGTAATCCCGGCGCGATGAAATAACAGATCGGCCTCGCGTCGCCGTTGTGCCAGAAGCTCGTCAGGCGTTTCGGCCAGCCAACGGGCAAACTCCCGATAATGCGGGCGGACCTGGCCGCCGGCATCGTACATCTCATCAAAATAGGTGCGGATCATGCCGTACTCCTTGTCACCCGGACGTACGGACCTCTGCAAGGCCCGCGCCATCGGCATAAACGCTTTGATATCAATCAGTTGGATATTCAATACACAGACACCGCACCAATCCTGTGCGGTAACTGCCCCCACCTGATCGCCCCCGCTTCATTGCAAGGCAATGTTGTTGCCTATCACCAGCATAGCCAGAGTTGATTTCACTGCCCGGTTAACGCTGTGGATAATCCGTGCATCCGCTGAAAAAACTTCACCAGCACCTGTTCAGTGAAGTCCTCAGCCTCACTTATTCGGTTGCTCCGGCAACCCGGTCCGGCATGCTCCGACCGGTTTCTCTCCTTACCGGTCTTCCCTTTTAGCCACCCGCTCAGGTGGCTTTTTTTTGTTTTGTTGAAATGCGATTTTTTATTCTGCACAAACGAAAACGGCCAACCCGAAGGTCAGCCGTCATTGCTGGTTGCTGCTATTCATAATGTTATGCGAGTCGCCCTCGTACCTCCTGCTTGACCCCCCAGCCCTCAATGATGCCGCCCAATGGCTCGACCACCGCTTCGAAACCCTGCTCGAAGTCGCCGATGTCATCATAGGTGGCGTACATGACCTTGCTTAACTCCAGCGCCCAGGCACCGTCGTCGCGCACACTGATTTGCGCATTCAGGGATTCCCCACGATGAAAATGACCTGCCGCCCTGCGTGCCCGCTCCTCATCCGGGAAAATGGCGTAGAACTCGATGGGATGGAATCGTGAAAAGTCGAAACCGCCTTCTTTCATGCGGCGCAGCACGCTGCTGCTGATGTCTTCTTGATAGGCTGTGCTCATGAAACGTCCTCCTCAAACCGATGGATAGACTTTCCGTACTCCCTTCGCGCGTAACCATGGCTACGGGCGTTTCGGCAACCGATGTGCCGACGGGAAACAAGCATGTAGCTGACAAGACCAGACCTTAGCGATCCATTCGCTGATCTCGATTGCAGAGTAGCCTCAGGATAGAGCCGCTGCCAAGGCCTGGTTGAGAATGTGACAGGAGATGTTCAGATTGGCGTGATACGGAGGATTTGTATGCTGTTCTGGATTTTGAGGTTTTTGACGCTCGCGTCAGGGGTTCGCCCTTCCAGATCGTTCAAATCCAGCTTGGCGGCGACAGGGAGGAGTCGTTCCTTGATGAGTTTGGCGGCCTGCTCGTGACTCGGGCACTCCTCGCACTCGAAGACCTCGTCGATCGTTTCACCATGATCATCCACGAAAGTGACTTTCCACTTTGACATCGGAGCCTCCTCTATCAAACCCGTGAATGGGCTTACACCTATCTCGACTTTAGCTCGAATTGATCGTTCCAACGGATTACAGCAAACAGGATGTAACAACAAAGAACCTGTGGGAGCGAGCCTGCTCGCGAAGGCGGTATACCCGTCGACATTTCAATCGACTGAAAGACCGCTTTCGCGAGCAGGCTCGCTCCTGCAGTAATTATGCATCAACCATCAATCGTTGCTTGGCTTGCCCACTGCTTGCAGCACGTACTGTGGCAAAGCGAAGGCGCCGATGTGTATTTCCGGATTGTAGTAGCGCGTGACGATGCCGCTGCCTGCGAAGCGCTGTTGCAGGGTTTCACGGGACAATTGGCGATAAGCGGTATTGGTCGAGCCCCAGGCAAAGGTCATCGAGCCACCGATGTAGGTCGGTACTGCGGCCTGGTAGAAGTGCCAGTCCGGGAACAGACTGCGCAGGCGACCGGCGGTGGTTTTGACTTCGTCGATCTGCATGAACGGCGTGCCGTTCTGCGTCACCAGGATGCCACCGTCGTTCAGGCAGCGATGGCAGGCCTGGTAGAAGTTTTCCGAGAACAGCACTTCGCCCGGACCGATGGGGTCGGTGGAGTCGGAAATGATCACGTCGAACTTTTCCGTGGTAGTGGCGACGAAACGCATGCCGTCGTCGATCACCAGGTTCAGGCGTGGATCGTCATAGGCGCCTTTGGAGTGATTCGGCAGGAATTCCTTGCACATATCGACCACGGTGCCGTCGATCTCGACCATGGTGATGTGTTCGACGCTACGGTGCTTGGACACTTCACGCAGCATGCCGCCGTCGCCGCCGCCGATGATCAACACGCGCTTGGCGGTGCCATGAGCGAGGATCGGCACATGGGTGAGCATCTCGTGGTAGATGAACTCGTCGGCTTCGGTGGTCTGGATCACGCCGTCCAGCGCCATGACCCGGCCCATGCGCGGGTTTTCGAAGATGACGAGGTGCTGGTGTTCGGTGCGCACTTCGTGCAGCAGTTTGTCCATGCGAAAACGCTGGCCGTAGCCTTCGTAGAGGGTTTCCAGGTAGTCGCTGGCTGGGGTAGTGCTCATGGGAAGTGCTCCGATGAATGCGGGTGGCAACGGACGGTTACCCGCCCATGATGGCCAATCGATCGCCTCGATTGCCCGGGAAAGGCGCGCATTCTACGTTGCGGAACATGACAGGTCGAACCTTCATGACCGGGTGCATACAGAACGATGTGGGAGCGAGCCTGCTCGCGAAGACGGCATGTCA
>NZ_JBSVWS010000177.1:0-11529 GCF_054071155.1 Pseudomonas sp. SDO5532_S415
ATGGAATGCATTCCCCTGTGGGAGCGAGCCTGCTCGCGAAGAGGCCAGTGAAGCCAATCAAAAGTCAGGCAGGGATAACACGCTTCGGCAAGTAGGGCGGCAAATACAGCCCCAGATACGCATCAAACACCCGCATCCCTTCCTCGGCCATGCGCGCCGTGATCTGCCCGTGTTGCTGCACCGAGCGCGCGTAGACGCGGTCGCCAAGTTCCATGGCCAGGGCAAACACATCGACGTCGTTCGGTAATTTAGGTAGCTCGAAGTGGTGATCGAACAGCTTGTGCATCAGGTCGCCCAGTTCGATGTCGTGCTGGCGGTCGGCCTGGGTGACTTCGGTGAGGCCATGCTGGGCGAGGATCAGTTGGCGGGCGGCGGCGTCTTCGCTGTAGATCGCCAGCATGCGTTGTTCCACCAATCGCGACAGATCACGCCAGCCGCCCAAGGCGTGATGGTCGATGGGCGCTTGCAGGCAGGCACGGAATGCCGCGTGGACATCGGCCGTCAGTGCTTCGAGCAGGGCCGGGACGCTGGCAAAAAAGTGGTAGACGGAAGAAGGCGGGATCTCGGCGCGCTCGGCGACGCTGTAGATCGACAGACTGGCCACGCCCTCGGCCGCCAGCAGCGTGCGCGCCGCATCGAGTATCGAGTCGATCCGGGCCTGGCTGCGTGCACGGGGTTTGCGAACGGTGGCGGTGCGCGTCATTGGAGTCTCCTGCGGGGCAGCGGGCATTGTACGAGCCGGGTTCGATGTTGTCTGCTCGGACGCCATCGCGGCGGTGCGACGATTCGACAAGCCCGCTCCCACAGGGTTGTGTGTTGCATATAAATTTTGAGTACGCAGATGATCCCTGTGGGAGCTGGCTTGCCAGCGATCCGCCGCAGGCGGCCATAAAAAAACGCCGCCGGCTTTTAACAGCCGGCGGCGTTTTTTCGCTACAACCGCTTAAACGGTATGCAGGTACCAGTTGTACTCAAGGTCGGAGATGGAGTGTTCGAACTCCTCCAGCTCACTCTCTTTGCACGCGACGAAGATATCGATGTATTTCGGATCGATGTACTTGGCCATGACTTCGCTGTCGTCCAGCTCACGCAAGGCATCGCGCAGGTTGTTCGGCAGGCTTTGCTCGTTCTGCTCGTAGCTGTTGCCTTCCACCGGCGCGCTCGGTTCGATCTTGTTGACCAGGCCGTGGTGCACGCCCGCCAGGACCGAAGCCATGAGCAGGTAAGGGTTGGCATCGGCGCCGGCTACACGGTGCTCCAGACGTACCGCGTCGGCGGAGCCGGTCGGTACGCGCAGGGCCACGGTACGGTTGTCCAGGCCCCAGCTCGGCGAGTTCGGCACGTAGAACTGTGCGCCGAAGCGGCGGTAGGAGTTGACGTTCGGGCAGAGGAAAGCCATCTGTGCGGGTAGGGTCTCGAGCACACCGCCGATCGCGTGACGCAGCGCGGCGTTCTGCTCGGGATCCTCACTGGCAAAAATATTCTTGCCGTCTTTGTCGAGAATCGAGATATGGACGTGCAGACCGTTACCCGCCTGGCCCGGGTAAGGCTTGGCCATGAAGGTGGTGTCCATCTCATGGTCGTAGGCGATGTTCTTGATCAGACGCTTGAGCAGGACCGCGTAGTCGCAGGCCTTGATCGGGTCGGCCACGTGGTGCAGGTTCACTTCGAACTGCGCCGGGGCACTTTCCTTGACGATGGCGTCGGCCGGGATGCCTTGTTCTTTCGCGCCTTCCAGAATGTCCTGGAGGCAGTCGACGTATTCGTCGAGGTCGTCGATCAGGTAGACCTGGGTCGAGTGCGGGCGTTTACCGGAAACCGGCGAGCGAGGCGGTTGCGGACGACCGTTCACGTTCTCCTGGTCGATCAGGTAGAACTCCAGTTCGAATGCGGCGCAGATGGTCAGGCCCATTTCGTCGAACTTGCGCACGACATTGGCCAGCACTTCGCGCGGGTCGGCGAAGAACGGCTCGCCTTCGAGTTCGTGCATGGTCATCAACAGTTGCGCGGTCGGGCGTTTCTGCCAGGGTTCATTGCACAGGGTATCGGGGATTGGATAGCAGATTCGGTCAGCATCACCGATGTCCAGGCCCAGGCCGGTGCTTTCCACCGTCGAGCCGTTGATATCCAGAGCAAATAGAGAGGCCGGCAGGTTGATGCCTTTCTCGTAAACCTTGTGGAGGCTGGTGCGTTCGATGCGCTTGCCGCGCACCACACCATTCATATCCGCAATCAGAAGGTCAACGTACAGAACCTCAGGATGTTCCTTAAGGAACGCGTTCGCTTCGTTAAGCTGAACGGCACGCGGGGGTACCGACATGATGCAACACCTTTGTTGTTAAAAATATCAATCATTGATCTTTTCAGATTCCAGTCAACCCGAACGGCCTGCCGAAGTCAAGCGAGGCCTTTTTTGCCCTAAAAAAGCGCCGTGACGGCATTTATGGGGCAGTTTGGGGCGTTTTTTTATCCATGGGGGACGCGACACCCGCAGGTTTGAGCAGGCCGTGTTGTATTTTTTACGGGGGTGTTGTGTAAAAAAATGAACAAGGCTAAGCTCGAATCAAACCCATAACAGCAATAATACCGGGGTGCTTCATGTCTCGCCTGCCGTTAATCGGCGTCACCGACTGCTCCAGGCAGAACGGTCTGCATGCTTATCACATCAGTGGCGATATCTGCTTGAGCGTTGAGGCTCCAGAGGCTTCGGACCTGTCGGTGATCCTCGCTTCCCTGGCGGATCGACCATCCCCGTCCGTTATTCTGGACGGCCTCGATGGCACACCCATTACGGTTACTCCATTCAATATAGAACCTATTCACAATAGCGGCTCGGCCATCGTGCAGGGTACCGCTCGTGATTCTGCACGCCCCATGTTTACCGGGGTGGCCAGGAAATCACGATAGCCTGTGCCAGATACGTATTTCAACGCGACGCCGATGCGTCAAACATCGCCTGACTCGCAAGGGTCGGGAAACTCAAAGCCTAGAGGCATTTATGAGTAACAACCTCGACCAGCTCACCGATTGGTTGAAAGACCACAAGATCACAGAAGTCGAATGCATGATCGCCGACTTGACCGGGATTACCCGGGGCAAGATTTCGCCGACCAACAAATTCATCGCCGAAAAAGGCATGCGTCTGCCAGAAAGCGTGCTGTTGCAGACCGTAACCGGCGATTACGTCGAAGACGACATCTATTACGAACTGCTCGACCCGGCCGACATCGACATGATCTGCCGTCCCGACCAGAACGCGGTGTACCCGGTGCCATGGGCCATCGAACCGACCGCCATCGTCATCCACGATACCTACGACAAGCAAGGCAACCCGATCGAGCTGTCGCCGCGCAACGTGCTCAAGAAGGTCCTGAAACTCTATGCCGACAAAGGCTGGCAGCCGATCGTGGCGCCGGAAATGGAGTTCTACCTGACCAAACGCAGTGACGACCCGGACTATCCGCTGCAACCACCGATCGGCCGTTCCGGGCGCCCGGAAATCGGTCGACAGTCGTTCTCCATCGAAGCGGCGAACGAATTCGATCCGCTGTTCGAAGACGTCTACGACTGGTGCGAATTGCAGGAGCTGGACCTCGACACGCTGATCCACGAGGACGGCACGGCACAGATGGAAATCAACTTCCGTCACGGTGATGCCCTGTCCCTGGCCGACCAGATTCTGGTGTTCAAGCGCACCATGCGCGAAGCCGCGCTCAAGCACGACGTGGCGGCAACCTTCATGGCCAAGCCCATGACCGGCGAGCCGGGCAGTGCGATGCACTTGCACCAGAGCATCATCGACATCGAAACCGGCAAGAACATCTTCTCCAATGAAGACGGGACCATGAGCCAGTTGTTCCTGCAGCACATCGGTGGTCTGCAGAAACTGATTCCCGAGCTGTTGCCGCTGTTTGCGCCCAACGTCAACTCGTTTCGCCGCTTCCTGCCGGACACCTCGGCCCCGGTGAACGTGGAATGGGGCGAAGAAAACCGTACCGTGGGCTTGCGGGTGCCGGATGCCGGACCGCAAAACCGTCGGGTGGAAAACCGCCTGCCGGGTGCCGATGCCAACCCGTACCTGGCGATCGCCGCGAGCCTGCTCTGCGGTTACATCGGTATGGTCGAAGGCCTGAACCCGAGTGCGCCGGTGGTGGGGCGCGGCTATGAGCGCCGCAACCTGCGCCTGCCACTGACCATCGAAGATGCGCTGGAACGCATGGAAAACAGCGCGACCATCGAGAAGTACCTGGGCAAAAATTTCATTACTGGCTACGTCGCGGTCAAGCGGGCCGAGCATGAAAACTTCAAGCGCGTCATCAGTTCGTGGGAACGGGAATTCCTGCTGTTTGCCGTCTGATGCGCCGGGCGCTGCCGTTGCCTGGCGGCGCTCTCACCTGGATTTTTTAGGAGATTCGTAATGACCAGCAACAATCCGCAAACCCGTGAATGGCAAACCCTGAGCAGCGATCACCACCTGGCCCCGTTCAGCGACTTCAAGCAGCTGAAAGAAAAAGGCCCGCGGATCATCACCAACGCCAAGGGTGTCTACCTGTGGGACAGCGAAGGCAACAAGATCCTCGACGGTATGGCCGGCCTGTGGTGTGTGGCGATCGGTTACGGTCGTGATGAACTGGCCGATGCCGCCAGCAAGCAAATGCGCGAACTGCCGTATTACAACCTGTTCTTCCAGACCGCCCATCCGCCGGTGCTGGAACTGGCCAAGGCCATCGCCGACATCGCGCCAGAAGGCATGAATCACGTGTTCTTCACCGGTTCCGGCTCCGAAGGCAACGACACCATGCTGCGCATGGTTCGTCACTACTGGGCGATCAAGGGCCAGCCGAAGAAGAAAGTCATCATCAGCCGCAAGAACGGCTATCACGGTTCCACCGTGGCCGGCGCGAGCCTGGGTGGCATGACCTACATGCACGAGCAGGGCGACTTGCCGATCCCGGGCATCGTCCATATTGCCCAGCCTTATTGGTTCGCCGAAGGCGGCAAAATGACCCCGGAAGAATTCGGTATCTGGGCGGCCAATCAGCTGGAAGAGAAGATTCTGGAAATCGGCGTCGATAACGTCGGTGCCTTTATTGCCGAGCCGATCCAGGGTGCCGGTGGCGTGATCATTCCGCCGGACAGCTACTGGCCGCGCATCAAGGAAATCCTCGCCAAGTACGACATCCTGTTCGTGGCTGACGAAGTGATTTGTGGTTTCGGTCGTACCGGTGAGTGGTTCGGAACCGATTTCTACGACCTCAAGCCCGACATGATGACCATCGCCAAAGGCCTGACCTCCGGCTACATCCCGATGGGTGGCCTGATCGTGCGTGATGAAGTGGTCGACGTGCTCAATGAAGGCGGTGACTTCAACCACGGTTTCACCTACTCCGGCCACCCGGTGGCGGCGGCTGTAGGCCTGGAAAACATCCGTATCCTGCGCGAGGAAAAAATTGTCGAGCGCGTCAAGGCAGAAACGGCACCGTATTTGCAGAAACGCCTGCGGGAACTGAACGATCACCCGTTGGTGGGCGAAGTTCGTGGGGTGGGTCTGTTGGGGGCCATTGAACTGGTTCAGGACAAGGCCACACGCAAGCGCTACGAAGGCAAGGGCGTCGGCATGATCTGCCGGCAGTTCTGCTTCGATAACGGGCTGATCATGCGTGCCGTGGGGGACACCATGATCATCGCGCCACCGCTGGTGATTACTCCGGCGGAAATCGATGAGCTGGTGACCAAGGCACGCAAGTGCCTGGACCTGACGCTCAGTGCATTGAAGGGCTAAGTGCTAGGCTCTGAGCGGAAGCATGAAACTTTCGCTCGGCTCAGTCATAAAGGGCGGCCTTTCCTTGAAAGACCGCCTCGGATCTTGCCAGACTAGCCGCGGTTCCAGTTGTCCGGGTTCGGCCGCTGAACAAAGTGGTTCAAAAAAGAAAAATTTGGAGCATTAACGCATGAAGGCATTAGGAAAAAAGCTTGCTGGCAAGACACTCCTCGCCATGTCCCTGATGGGCATTATGGCGGGTGCGGTTCAGGCGGACGACAAGGTGTTGCACGTCTATAACTGGTCCGACTACATCGCTCCGGACACCATCAAGAAATTCGAAACCGAATCGGGCATCAAAGTTGTCTACGACGTCTTCGACAGTAACGAAACCCTTGAAGCCAAGTTGCTGGCAGGCAAGTCCGGTTATGACATCGTTGTACCGTCGAACAACTTCCTGGCCAAGCAGATCAAGGCCGGCGTCTACCAGAAGCTGGACAAGTCCAAGTTGCCTAACTGGAAAAACCTGAACACCGACCTGCTCAAGGCCGTATCGGTCAGCGACCCGGGCAACGAGCACGCGTTCCCGTACATGTGGGGTTCGATCGGCATTGGTTTCAACGCCGAGAAGGTCAAGGCTGCACTGGGTGCCGATGCACCGACCAATTCCTGGGACCTGCTGTTCAAACCTGAAAACGCCGCGAAGTTGAAATCGTGCGGTATCAGTTTCCTCGATTCGCCAACCGAGATGATTCCGGTGGCGTTGCACTACCTGGGCTATCCAACCGACAGCCAGGACAAGAAACAACTGGCCGAAGCCGAAGCGCTGTTCCTGAAAATCCGTCCTTCGGTTGGCTACTTCCACTCGTCCAAGTACATCTCCGACCTGGCCAACGGCAACATCTGCGTGGCCGTGGGTTACTCCGGTGACATCTACCAGGCCAAGGCGCGTGCCGCCGAAGCCGGTGACAAGGTGAAAGTCAGCTACAACATTCCGAAAGAAGGTGCCGGCAGCTTCTACGACATGGTCGCCATCCCTAAAGATGCCGAAAACGTCGAAGGCGCCTACAAGTTCATGACCTTCCTGCAGAAGCCGGAAATCATGGCTGAAATCACCAACGCCGTACGCTTCCCGAACGGTAACGCGGCGGCCACGCCTCTGGTCGAAAAAGAAATCACTGATGATCCAGGCATCTATCCGCCGGCGGACGTGCTGGCCAAGCTGTACGCGATTGCCGACTTGCCGGCCGCGACCCAGCGGATCCTGACTCGCAGCTGGACCAAGATCAAATCCGGTAAGTAAGTAGTAAACCCTGTGGGAGCGAGCCTGCTCGCGAAAAAAATCGGAACGCCGCGGGGGTGTCAGGCACCACGCGTTATCGTTGACGGCCATCGCGAGCAGGCTCGCTCCCACAAGGGTCTTTATAAAGTTTGCTGGAACGGTTTTTCGAGGGTAAGTTGCGCGCCGGTTTTGTTGCCAGGCAGCCATGGCTGTCATGTAACGCGGGGCAACTTGGGCCCAACTAATTTTAGAGGACCTCCACTTGCCTATTTCTTCTTTGTTGCGCAATGCCATGTTGCTCGGTGCCGGACTGACGCTTGCCGCCAGTGTCCAGGCCGCCGGCACCGTGCATATTTATAACTGGTCCGATTACATCGGCGAGACCACCCTGGCCGACTTCCAGAAAGAGACCGGTATCAAGCCGGTCTATGACGTGTTCGATTCCAACGAAACCCTGGAAGGCAAGTTGCTGGCCGGGCGTACCGGTTACGACGTGGTCGTGCCGTCCAACCACTTCCTTGGCAAACAGATCAAGGCCGGTGCTTTCCAGAAGCTCGACAAGTCTCAATTGCCGAACTACAAAAATCTCGACCCTGTACTGCTCAAGCGTCTGGAACAGAACGATCCGGGCAACCTGTACGCCGTGCCGTACCTGTGGGGCACCAACGGCATCGGTTACAACGTCGAGAAGGTCAAGGCTGTACTGGGCGTCGACAAGATCGACTCCTGGGCAGTGGTATTTGAACCGGAAAACATCAAGAAGCTGCAGAGTTGCGGCGTGGCGTTCCTCGATTCCGCCGATGAAATGATGCCCACGGTCCTCAACTACATGGGCCTGAACGCCAACAGCACGAATCCTGAAGACTACAAAAAGGCCGAAGCCAAGTTGCTGGCGGTGCGGCCTTACGTGACCTACTTCCACTCTTCCAAATACATCGCGGATCTGGCCAACGGCGATATCTGCGTGGCCATCGGTTTCTCCGGCGACATGTTCCAGGCCCGCAACCGCGCGGCTGAAGCGAAGAAAGGCGTGGAAATTGCCTATTCGATTCCCAAGGAAGGCGGTGCGCTGTGGTTCGACATGCTGGCGATTCCAAAGGACTCGGCCAACGTGAAAGAGGCGCACGCGTTCATCAACTATTTGCTGAAACCTGAGGTGATCGCCCAGGTCAGTGATTACGTCGGCTACGCCAACCCTAACCCCGGGTCGGACTCACTGATGGAACAGTCCATTCGCACCGACGAAGCGGTTTATCCACCGCAAGCCGTGCTCGACAAGACTTACGTGTCCATCGAGCTGCCACCCAACATACAACGCTTGATGACCCGCAGCTGGACCAAGGTCAAGTCGGGTAAATAGCTTCAAGGCTCAAACTATCCAAGGTTGGCTCACCTTGAGCGAACTGCACTCTTTTTTTTGGGAGTTTCGTAAATGGCAGTTGCCTCCGGCGCCTATAAGAAAGCCCTCGAGGGCGACCAGTCACCTAAACAGGTGCTGGTCAAAATCGACCGGGTCACGAAGAAATTCGACGAGACGATTGCCGTGGACGATGTGTCCCTGGAAATCAAGAAGGGCGAGATTTTCGCCCTGCTCGGCGGTTCGGGATCGGGCAAATCCACCTTGCTGCGCATGCTCGCCGGCTTCGAACGACCGACCGAAGGACGGATCTTCCTTGATGGCGTAGACATCACCGACATGCCGCCTTACGAGCGGCCGATCAACATGATGTTCCAGTCCTACGCCTTGTTCCCGCACATGACCGTGGCGCAGAACATCGCCTTCGGCCTCAAGCAGGACAAGCTGCCCGCCGCTGAAATCGATGCGCGGGTGGCCGATATGCTCAAGCTGGTGCAGATGAGTCAGTACGCCAAGCGCAAACCGCATCAGTTGTCCGGCGGTCAGCGTCAGCGTGTGGCCCTGGCCCGTTCGCTGGCCAAGCGACCGAAGCTGCTGCTGCTTGATGAGCCGATGGGCGCGCTGGACAAGAAACTGCGCTCGCAGATGCAACTGGAGCTGGTGGAGATCATCGAGCGCGTGGGTGTGACCTGCGTGATGGTGACCCACGACCAGGAAGAGGCCATGACCATGGCCGAGCGCATCGCGATCATGCACCTGGGCTGGATTGCCCAGATCGGCAGCCCGATCGACATCTACGAAACCCCGACCAGCCGCCTGGTCTGCGAATTCATCGGCAACGTCAACATCTTCGACGGCGAAGTGATCGACGATGCCGAAGGCCACGCGATCATCACCTGCAAAGACCTGGACCGCCAGATCTATGTGGGTCACGGCATCAGCACCTCGGTGCAGGACAAGTCCGTAACCTATGCGATCCGCCCGGAAAAACTGCTGGTGACGCCGGACATGCCGACCTGCGAATACAACTGGTCCAGCGGCAAGGTGCACGACATCGCCTACCTGGGCGGTCACTCAGTGTTCTACGTCGAACTGCCGAGCGGCAAGATCGTCCAGTCCTTTGTCGCCAACGCCGAACGCCGTGGCGCGCGTCCGACCTGGGGTGACCAGGTCTACGTGTGGTGGGAAGACGATAGCGGCGTGGTGCTTCGCTCATGAACATGCGCAAATTCAAACGCCGCCTCAACCGAATAATTCCCGGTGGCCGTCAGCTGGTCATCGGGGTTCCCTTCATCTGGCTGTTCCTGTTCTTCATGTTGCCGTTCTTCATCGTCCTGAAGATCAGCTTCGCCGAAGCCGACGTGGCCATTCCGCCGTACACCGAAATCTACAGCTACGCCGAGCAGAAACTGCAGGTGCTGCTGAACCTGGGCAACTACGCGATGCTGGGCGACGATGAGCTGTACATCGCCGCTTACCTGGGCTCGTTGAAGATGGCGTTTTTCAGCACCGTCCTCTGCCTGCTGATCGGCTACCCGATGGCCTATGCCATCGCCAGCGCCCGCAAGGAACTGCAAACGGTGCTGGTGTTGCTGATCATGATGCCGACCTGGACCGCGATCCTGATCCGCGTCTACGCGTGGATGGGCATCCTCAGCAACAACGGCCTGCTCAATGGCTTCCTGATGACCATGGGCTGGATCAGCGAGCCGCTGCAGATCCTCAACACTAACCTCGCCGTGTATATCGGCGTGGTGTATTCGTACCTGCCGTTCATGATCCTGCCGCTGTACGCCAACCTGGTGAAACACGACACCAGCCTGCTGGAAGCCGCATCGGACCTGGGTTCGAGCACCTTCAACAGCTTCTGGAAAATCACTGTGCCGCTGTCGAAAAACGGCATCATCGCCGGCTGCATGCTGGTGTTCATCCCGGTGGTGGGTGAGTTCGTGATTCCTGAACTGTTGGGCGGTCCGGAAACCCTGATGATCGGTAAAGTGCTCTGGCAAGAGTTCTTCAACAACCGTGACTGGCCGGTGGCGTCTGCCCTGGCGGTAGTGATGCTGGCGATCCTGATTGTGCCGATCATCCTGTTCAACCGCAGTCAGGCCAAGGAAATGGAGGGTAAAGAATGAAGCGCTTCCGTTTCTCCAGCCTGATGCTGGTATTGGGTCTGCTGTTTATCTATCTGCCGATGCTGATCCTGGTGATCTACTCGTTCAACGCCTCGAAACTGGTGACGGTCTGGGGCGGCTGGTCGATCAAGTGGTACGTCGGCCTGATGGACAACACGCAGCTGATGGGTTCGGTGGTGCGCTCGCTGGAAATCGCCTGCTACACGGCGGTGGCCGCCGTGGCGCTGGGCACCCTGGCCGCGTTCGTCCTGACCCGCATCACCCACTTCAAGGGCCGTACGCTGTTCGGTGGCCTGGTCACCGCGCCATTGGTGATGCCGGAAGTGATCACCGGTCTGTCGCTGTTGCTGCTCTTCGTGGCCATGGCGCAGATGATCGGCTGGCCGCAGGAGCGCGGCATCGTGACGATCTGGATCGCTCACACCACGTTCTGTGCAGCGTATGTGGCGGTGGTGGTGTCGGCGCGCTTGCGTGAGCTGGACCTGTCGATCGAAGAAGCGGCCATGGATCTGGGTGCGAAGCCGTGGAAGGTGTTCTTCCTGATTACCATCCCGATGATCGCGCCATCCCTGGGGGCCGGCGCCATGATGTCCTTTGCGCTGTCTCTGGATGACCTGGTATTGGCCAGCTTCGTGTCGGGTCCGGGTTCCACGACCCTGCCGATGGAAGTGTTCTCGGCGGTGCGCCTGGGCGTGAAGCCAGAGATCAACGCGGTGGCCAGTCTGATTCTGCTGGCCGTGTCGCTGATGACCTTCCTGGTCTGGTTCTTCAGCCGCCGCGCCGAAGAAGCGCGCAAGCGTGCGATCCAACAAGCCATCGAAGAAAGCGCCGCCGACTCCTGGAAACAACCGGACGTGCGCCGCGCGCAGGCGCCGGAAGCGGCTTGATCTGAAATCGGGTTGACCACCATTGCGTGGCCAACCCAAATCCACTGTGGGAGCGAGCCTGCTCGCGAAAGCGGAGTGTCAGTCAACGTTGATGTCGACTGACACTC
>NZ_JBSVWS010000178.1:0-11413 GCF_054071155.1 Pseudomonas sp. SDO5532_S415
ACAGTTTGGCAACGGCCAGGGAAGTCAGATCTTCGGCGGATTCGACGAGGATGGCACGGTCAGCACCCAGAGCCAGTGCGGTGCGCAGTTGCTCTTGGGCGGTGGACGAACCCACAGTGACCGCCACAACCTCGGTGGCAATGCTTTGTTCTTTGAGACGGACCGCCTCTTCCACGGCGATTTCGCAGAACGGGTTCATCGACATCTTGACGTTGGCGAGGTCGACGCCGGAGTTGTCCGCCTTGACGCGGACCTTGACGTTGTAGTCGACCACGCGTTTCACAGCTACGAGGATCTTCATTGGGGAGTCTTCACTCTGAAGTCATTGATGGGTGCCGTCAGATAGCGCCAGCAGCACGCATTGCTTCGATGCGCCCTGCGGACAATCCCAGTTCTCTGAGTACCTGATCGGTGTGTTGGCCAAGGCCTGGCACGGCGTCCATTCGCGGCTCGAAAGCGCTGTTGTTGCCCGGCGGTATGAGGCTCGGCACGGTACCGGTGGATGTCTCGACTTGCCGCCAGCGGTTACGGGCCTTGAGTTGCGGATGCTCCCAAACCCCTTGCATGTCATTGACCCGGGCGTTGGCAATCTGCGCGTGATCCAGTCGAGCGATCACGGCATCGAAGTCCAGGGCGGCGAAGGACTCGACGATCAAATCCCGCAGCGCATGACGGTTTTCGACGCGTTTGAAATTGGCAGAAAAGCGCTCGTCCCTGGCCAGTTCGGGCATCAACAGCACGTGCTCGCAGAACAGCTGCCATTCGCGCTCATTCTGCAGACCAAGCATCACGGTCGTGCCGTCGCCGATCGGGAAGGGGCCGTAAGGGTAAATCGTGGCGTGGGCGGCGCCGGCACGAGGGGGGGGCGGCGCGCCCTCGTAGGCGTAGTACATCGGATAGTTCATCCACTCGACCAGGCTTTCGAGCATCGATACATCGATGTGGCTGCCTTCGCCGGTGCGTCCACGCAACAGCAGTGCGGACAGGATGCCGGTGTAAGCGTACATGCCGGCGGCTATGTCGGCGATCGAGCACCCGGCCTTGGCCATTTCTGATTCGCCCGAGCCACCGGTCACCGAGAGAAATCCGCCTTCGCTCTGAATCAACAGATCGTAGGCTTTCTTTTTTTCATAGGGACCACCCACGCCATAGCCTGAAATGTCACACACAATGAGTTGCGGAAATCGCTGGTGCAGGACCTCGAACGACAGGCCCATCCGTGCTGCCGCACCCGGTGCCAGGTTCTGCACCAGCACATCGGCGGTGGCCAACAGACTGTCCAGGACGTCGGTGGCGGGCTCCTGTTTCAAATCGAGGGTCAGGCTTTCTTTCGAACGATTGGTCCAGACGAAATGCGAGGCCAGGCCGTTGACGCGTTGATCGTAGCCTCGGGCAAAATCGCCGACGCCCGGACGTTCGACCTTGATCACCCGGGCACCGAGGTCGGCCAGTTGACGGGTACAGAACGGAGCAGCGATGGCGTGTTCGAGACTGACCACGGTGATGCCGTCGAGGGGACGAATGTCTTTGGGCTGGCTCATGATTGTTATCTCTTTTGTCATGGCTTCCCGATGCGTCGACCGAAGCCGTCGCACCGGACTTTGCAGTGATCACTCAGAAGGAGCGCGGCAGCTCGAGCAGGTGTTCGGCGACGTACGACAGGATCAGGTTGGTGGAGATCGGCGCGACCTGATACAGCCGGGTTTCGCGGAATTTGCGCTCAACGTCGTACTCACAGGCAAAACCAAATCCACCGTGGGTTTGCAGGCAGGCATTGGCCGCTTCCCACGAAGCTTTCGCCGCCAGGTACTTGGCCATGTTGGCGCTGGCGCCGGCGTTGATCCCGCTGTCGTATTCCTCGCAGGCACGCCAGCGCATCAGGTCGGCCGCTTCGATCTCGATGTGCGCTTCGGCAATCGGAAACTGTACGCCCTGGTTCTGCCCGATGGGGCGGCCGAACACCACGCGATCACGGGCATAGGCGGCGGACTTTTCGATGAACCAGCGACCATCGCCGATGCATTCGGCGGCGATCAGCGTGCGCTCGGCATTCAGGCCATCGAGGATGTAGCGAAAGCCTTTGCCTTCCTCGCCAATCAAGCTGTCCGCCGGAATCTCCAGGTTGTCGAAGAACAGCTCATTGGTCTCGTGATTGACCATGTTGGCGATCGGTTGCACGGTCAGGCCGTTGCCGATGGCTTCACGCAGATCCACCAGGAAAATCGACATGCCTTCGGATTTCTTCGTCACCTCGGCCAGTGGCGTAGTACGCGCCAGCAGGATCATCAGGTCGGAATGCTGGACGCGCGAGATCCACACCTTTTGGCCGTTGATCACGTATTTGTCGCCGCGCTTGATGGCGGTGGTCTTGATCTTGGTGGTGTCGGTGCCGGTGGTGGGCTCGGTCACGCCCATCGATTGCAGGCGCAACTCACCGCTGGCCAGTTTCGGCAGGTAGTAGCTTTTCTGTGCCTCGCTACCGTTACGCAACAGGGTGAACATGTTGTACATCTGCCCGTGGACGGTGCCTGAATTTCCGCCGCAACGGTTGACCTCTTCGAGAATCACCGAGGCTTCAGCCAGCCCCAGGCCGGAGCCACCGTATTCGGTGGGTATCATCGCCGCCAGCCAGCCGGCGTCGGTCAGGGCTTTGACGAAGGATTCCGGGAAGCCTTTTTCTTCGTCGATCCTGCGCCAGTAGGCGGCATCGAATTCGGCGCACAGGGCGCGCACGCCCTCGCGGATGGCATTGAGTTCTTCAGAGTGGTGGTCAGTCATTATTATTCTCCTCGACGCGTCACGCACGGCATCGGCCCTGCGTGACGAAGTCCGGCCAGGGGTGATCAGATCGGGTTGAAACCCAATGCGGCGCGAAAGCGATTCTTGATGTAGTGGCCGTCACGTGGCGGCAGCACCCGTGGCGGGTTCTCGGCCTTGATCTTGATCGTCGCCAGCTTCACGCCGTCGCGAGTGGCGAAGCGCTCGCGCAAGTTGTGTACGCCGTCCATGTCACGGATTTCATCGGTCCAGCTGAAACCACAGGTCTTGGCGACCTGGTCCAGGGAAATGCCGAAGCCCGCGTGGCTGACTTGCATGCCCGTTTCGCCGAAGTGACCGTTATCGAGCACGGCAATGGTCAGGTTGGCGGGTTTTTGCAGTGCCACAGTGGCCAGCGCACCAAAACCCATCAGCAACTCGCCGTCACCCGTGACGACCACTACCGACTTGTCCGGTTGAGCATTGGCCAGGCCCAAACCAACGGTGATGGCACTGCCCATGGCGGCCCAGAGGTAGTAGTTCAAGTCATTGTCACCGGCGGCCATGACGTCATAGGACGCCGAGCCCAGCCCGGTCACGACCAGCACGTCCTTGCGGTCGGCCAGCAAGGTCTTGACCACTTCACGGCGGCACAAGCTGTGGTTTGCGCTTACTTGACCCATTTCTTTTCTCCAATCAGGCGCTGACCGAGCAGCAGGGCAGTGGACGAATCACCGTTGAACGCCATCGTCGCGGCACCGTGCAGCAGCGGCGCGACGTCTTCAGGGGCATCCGCGCGCCAGGTCATGACCTTCATCAGATTCAGCGAGGCTTCGGTGGCCTGGCCCATCGGGTTTTGCCAGGCGTTGAACTCGGCCCAGTCTCCGCGCATGGTGACCACCATCAACAGCGGAAAACCGGCACAGACTTGCAAGGCGAGGGTGTTGATGCAGTTACCGACCCCGCTGGATTGCATCAACAGGGCGCCGCGTTCACCGCCCAACCAGGCACCTGCCAGGTAGCCGATGCCTTCTTCTTCGGTGGTGAGGACGACGGCCTTGATGTCGGGGTCGGCATACGACATGCGAATCGCTGCCGAGTGGCCGGCATCCGGTACGAAGACCACGTGTTTGACGTTGTGGGCCTTGAGCACGCGGAACACGTCCTCCTGCCAATCCTGTCCCACGGTTTGTTCAGCTTCTGTTGACATGCCCATCTCCCAAGCAGTGCTGCTTTTGTGTTTTCACACATTCTGGGAGTGCTGGAGGCTTACGACGACTACCGTTTTTGTCTTTGAGATATGCCCATTTTGTATGGCTTGGCCGAGGTTTCGCCGGCAAACGCTCGGCTTCGATAGCCACGTTGTATGGGAACGGGCATCGCAGCTCGGATTGCAGCGGCCAACCAGGACGGGAGGAAAAAATAACGCAAGATCAAATGAGAATACGTATCAAAAGCTAAACATGCGGTATACCATGCGGCGCAAATCCATGGCAGTTATGCCGTCCCATTTGGCTTATTCGTAAAGGTTTTACCCCCATGCGTCGAACTCTGCTTTCAATCTGTGTCGTGCAGGCGTTTTCCCCATTGTCATGGGCTGAACAAGCGACTGCGCAAAAGCAGAGTCTGGAGTTGCAAGCCACCGACATCGTCGGCACGTCGGAATATGAAACGGCCCAAGGGCCGGTGAAGGGCTACCGGGCAACGCGTTCTGCCAGCGCCACCCGTACCGACACCTCGATTCATGAAACGCCGCAGTCCATCAGCGTGGTGACCAAGGATGTGGTCGAGGACATTGCCGCCACTCGCCTTCAGGACGCGCTCGACTACGCCGGTGGGGTAGGACGGGCCAACAACTTCGGCGGGCAGGGACTGACCACCTTCACGGTGCGTGGATTTACCACCGGCGAGTTTTACCGCAATGGTTTTCCGATCAATCGCGGTTATCCGAACATGCCCGACGCAAACACCATCGAGCGGCTGGAAGTGCTGCGCGGCCCTGCGACGACGCTGTATGGCCGGGGTGATCCTGGCGGCACGTTCAATGTCGTCTCCAAGCAGCCGCTGGCACAGCGCACGGTCACGGTGGGCAGTCAGTTCAATGACCAGGGCATGAAGCGCGGCACGCTGGATGCCTCCGGCCCGCTCGACGAAGAGGGGCGTCTGGCGTATCGCTTGAACGTGGTGGGCGAGGGTGGCGATACCTTCCGCGATCATGTTGAAACCGAACGCTACGGCGTGACGCCGGTTCTGTCCTGGCAAGTCACTGATGACACCAAGGTGATCTTCGAAGGTGATTTCATGCGCAACAATCACCCGCTGGATCGGGGTGTGACGCGCTATCCGAATCAGATTGGCACCGCGTCGCGTGACACATTTTTCGGTGAAAAAGATGTCGGCAAGTTGCACAACGACAACAACATGGCCCAACTGCGGTTCGAACACTTCCTGAACGACAACTGGACACTGGGCGGTGGTTTCCAGTGGCTGGACGGCACTTTGCAGGGCAATGCCGTTGAAGCCAATGGCGTCGCTGCCGACGGGCGCACCCTGGGCCGCAACTTCAACTATCGCAAACTGGAGTGGACGGACAAGGACACGCAACTGAACCTCACCGGACATTTCTCCACCGGAGGTTTCGATCACACCTTGTTGACCGGTATCGAGTACGAGGATTACGACTACACGTCCATCATCCAGCGCTCCAGTGGCGCGGTCAGTGCCTACCCGATCGATATTTTCGACCCGGTGTATGGCCAGCCTCGCCCGGCGCTGACCCGCACCCCGACCCACGACAAGGAAAACCTCAAGACTTATGCGGCCTTCGTCCAGGATCAAGTGGCGTTGACTGAGCGTTTGAAGGTCTTGGCCGGTGCCCGTTTCGAGCGCTTCGAGCATGACTATGAAACCTTTGTGCCGGGTGGCAAAAGCTGGGAGGCGAGCGACAATGCGGTGACGCCGCGTCTCGGCGTGCTGTATGACCTGACCGATACCGTGGCGGTGTATGCCGATACCGCGCGCTCATTCAAACCCAATTCCGGGGCCAGCCGTCAGGGTGGCGGCTTTGATCCGGAAAAGGGCAAGTCCTATGAGATGGGTATCAAGTGGGAAGCTCTTGACCGTCAGCTGAGTGTTGACGCGGCGATCTACCAGATTGAAAAACGCAACGTCCTGACCACCGACCCCGTGGACTCCACGTTCAGCGTGGCAGCTGGCGAGGTCCGCAGCCGTGGTTTTGATCTGAACGTGGCAGGCAACGTCACCCCGCAGTGGCGGGTGATTGGCGGCTATGCCTATGTCGACGCCGAGGTCACCCAGGACAACGTCATCCAGTCGGGCACCCGGCTGATGAACATTCCGAAAAACAGCTTCAGTCTGCTCAACGTTTATGAATTCCAGGACGGCCATCTGAAAGGGCTGGGGTTGGGCGTGGGGGGGAAATACGTCGATGAGCGAGCGGGCCAGACCGCCAACACAGCGTTTTCCATGGGCAGTTACACCGTCGTCGATCTGCTGGGCTTCTACAAGGTCAATGACAAGCTCAGGCTCAATCTCGATGTGAAGAACGTGTTCGACCGTGACTACGAGGAGGGAGCCTTCGGTAATGTCTATGCCTACCCGGGCGCGCCGAGAACTGTCCAGGTCGGGTTTTCCTACACGCTGTAATAGCAAAAGGGCCCATGAATCTTCATGGGCCCTTTGCGTTCAGCTATTGATACTCAACCCATCAGACTCTTGCCGCCTGCGACCTGGCACATCCCTTCAAACCGGTGCGTTCTTCCACCTCGCCGGAGCCACTGATATAGCCATACCGCGACAGGTTCGGCATGAGAATCGCGGCGATGAAGGTCACAGTCACGACCGCTGCGACGTAAAAGAAGAAATACTCCTCGATGCCCTGTGACCGTAGTGACAATGCCACGTATTCAGCAGTGCCGCCGAAAGCCGCATTGCCCACGGCATACGGAAATCCCACACCCAATGCGCGTACGGCAGGCGGGAACAGTTCAGCTTTGACGATCCCGGCAATCGGGGTGTAGAGCGACGCAATGGCCAGGCCGCCAAACACCAGCAGGAACGCCATGAACGGACTGCTGACCGATTGCAACGAGTAGAGCAGGGGGATCACCAGCAGCATGGCCAACCCGGAGAACATCAGCATGTGTGCCTTGATCCCGATACGGTCGGCGAGCAAGCCGAAGAGCGGCTGGCAGAACATGAAACCGACCAGTGCCGCGGTCATGATGAAACTCACCGTTTCCGGGCTGATCCCTGCCGAGATCACCAGGAATTTCTGCATGTACGTGGTGAAGGTATAGAAGTAGAGCGACCCGCCGATGGTGAACGCCACCACCAGGGCGACGGCACGTTTATGCTTGAACATGCCGCGCAAGGAGCCGGCGTCTTTGCGGTTCATGTCTTTCTTGTTGGCGGTTTCATGCATGGCACGACGCAGATACACCACAACAATCGAACTCAGGGCGCCGATGAAGAAAGGAATCCTCCAGCCCCATTCGCGCAACTCCTCGCCCGTCAGGGTTTGCTGAAGAATGACCACGGTCATCAAGGCCAGCAGCTGGCCGGCAATGATGGTGAAGTATTGGAACGACCCATAAAAGCAGCGGCGGCCGGGTGTCGCGATTTCGCTGATGTAGGTGGCCCCGGTGCCGTACTCCGCACCGACAGACAGTCCTTGAATCAATCGGGCGATCACGAGCATCACGGGGGCAGCGACTCCGATCGTCTCGTAGGTCGGCATGACCGCGATCAGCAGTGAACCGGCGCACATCATGAACACCGAGATAATCATCGAGACCTTGCGACCGCGAGTATCGGCAATCCAGCCGAAAATCCAGCCACCGAGGGGACGCATGAAAAAGCCCACGGCGAAAACGCCGGCGGTGGCGAGCAGTTGGCTGGTGGTGTCGCCTTTGGGGAAAAACGAAGCGGCGAAATAGATGGCGGTATAGGCATAAATGAAGAAGTCATACCATTCCACCAGGTTGCCCGAGCAGGCACCCATGATGGCTTTGACACGATTGGGACTTTTCGCCGCAGCGTCTTCGGCGATGAGGTCGTTTGGGTCTGTGAGGGATCTGGACATGGTGTTCACCCTTTATTCAAGGCGAGGCGATACGAAGAGCACACCCGGGTGCTTGCGACGTTGCTGGCTCGATGGGTTGATGTGCTTAACGCAGGAATGTGAACCCGTCGATGACCTGGTCATCCGAGGTGAGGGCGCTGGGAGGGTGCGCTTGAGACGCCGACACTTTGAGGTCTGAAAAAATCGGACAAGCCGGGTAGAGAGACGCATTGCAGAACATGGCGGAAGCCCTCGTATCTTATTCTTGTAATGAGTCGTTCGCCCTGGGCGACGACGTTGATTGCAAGCTACCGCAGACTGTCGAAGGTAATAAGCCGCAGGCCAGCCTAACTGATATACCTAAATTTTATAGCTCGCCCCGCAACCCCGGCCCGCGCGGGGTTACCACGCTCTCATAAGGCCTCGAACCGCATGACGCGTGGCCCGCAGCCGAGTCTTGAATGCGCGAATGCGTTTACACTCACTCTACCCTTCGACGCATATCGCGCCGAGCCCGACTCTGACTGGCCTGGTAATGGATGTCGTTCAACTCAAGACCCTGATTCACGTTGCCGAACTTGGCAGTCTCAGCAAGGCCTCCGACCGGCTGCACATTGCGCAACCGGCCCTCAGTCGACAAATCCGATTGCTGGAGAAAGAGCTCGGCACCTATCTGTTTGACCGACACGGTCGGGGCATGGAAATCACCGATGCCGGTCGAGAGGTACTGGCACACGCCACTCGAATCATGGAAGAAATGGAGTCCATTCGAAGCTCCGTGGTGGGGGGAAAGTCTTCTTTTCGCGGGACAGTCGTTATCGGCACCACACCGACGGTGGCGGAAATTGTCACGGTCCCATTGGTGCGCAAAATCAAGGAAGCGCATCCCAATCTCGCCATCCGGTTCTCTTCGGCTTTCAGCGGGTATCTGCTGGACTGGGTTCAGCGCGGTGAGCTGGAACTGGCCATTTCCTACGATCCGCAACCCCTGCACACCCTGCGAATCCTGCCGGTGATGATGGAAAACCTGCTGCTGGTCGGTCCCGCCAGTGCCGACCTGCGGCTCGATAGGCCAGTGTCCTTCGAGTCCTTGGCCGAGCAGCCACTCGTATTGCCCAGCACGCGCCACAGCCTGCGCACGATCCTCGACGACTGCGCCCGTGAAGTCGGGATCAAGCTCAAGACCAGTGTTGAAGCGGACTCTTTCGGGGCGATGATCGATCTGGTTCGCAACGGCTTCGGTTTGACCGCGCTGCCCCTGGCATCGATCTATGCGCAAGTCGAATCCGGCGTGCTATCGGCAGCCCCTCTGGTCGATCCGGTTCCCATGCGCAAACTGGTCCAGGTGTTTCCCGCCGACAGGCGGGTCAGCCCTGCGGCGAAATTCGTCGGTGAGGCATTCATCGAGATTGCGGCCGATCTGGTCGATCGCAAGATCTGGGCCGGGCATATGCTCTGAGGACCTTGTGCATGCGCATTGTCGTGCTGGTCCTGATCCTGATGCTGTTCGGCTGCGCTACCACACCTGACCCGCCGAGGGGCGAGGGTGGCGATTGGCGGTCTTTCTATGTCGTGAATCATGGCCTGCATACCGGGTTGGTGATTACGCGCGCCGATGTGCTTCAAGTGCTTCCCGCCCTGGCCGAAGCGTTCGGCGACGGCGACTTCATTGAGTTCGGTTGGGGGGACGAGGACTTTTACCGAGCCCCACAGGCCACCTTGGGCCTCGCCCTGCGGGCTTTGTTCAGGTCGACGGGCACCGTGCTGCATGTGGTCAGGATTGACGGCGACCCCAGGCGGCGGTTTGCTGCGAGCGAGGTCATCGAGGTGCGGGTGACGGAGGACGGTTACCAGCGACTGCTGGCCTTCGTGGCCAAGACCTTCACCCACTCGGTGGCGGGTACTTTGGCGGCGCTCGGGCCTGGCCTGTATGGAGAGAGCCGGTTCTACCAGGCCGAGGGTAGCTATTCGCTGTCCCATACCTGCAATACCTGGGTCGCAGAAGCGCTGGCCGCGAGCAGCTGCCCAATGTCGCCTGCATCGGTGATTACGGCGGGGAACGTCATGTCGCAGCTACGCCGGGCGACAGCAGGTGGTGCGACCTGCATGGCCAGCCGGTAGCCTGCGTTGAAGTTTCTCAGACGGCAGTGATCGTCGTACGCATTATTTTATTTGGGTTCCGGGCACGAACAATTTGCTGGGGTCATCGACCTCCTTCAGGTCGACCAGGGCTCGGCAAACGCAATGCGAGAATTGTTTCTGCAACGTATCGGGGTCTTTCCAGGCTATTTGCGATGCCTGCAGATGTTGCCCCTCGGGCGATTTGTAGCAGACACAATTGTCCAGCCGGGTGATGCCGTCATTTGTGCTCTGACAAGCAGTGGTCAGCAAAGAGATCGCGATGAGCGTGACGATGCGTTTCATGGGCTCCCCTCCGAGACTGATGTGAAGGGCGATCGAAGCAAAATGCAATCTGCTCGATAAGCCCGACAATAGAAGGAAGCTTAGCTGTCATTTTCCAGTGCTCAATAATTCGGCGATGCTCGCTAAGGATCCAGCTTGCGCTTGAGTTCGGCCTCGCTCCAAAGGCCGCTGAGCGGGCCGCTCGGCAGACCTTCATGGGCTCGCGCCAGCGGGAACAGCACCGGCACGAAACCTGCGTCGCGCACCAACCGCGCACCCATTTCCCGAGCCTGGGCATCGTCGGCGAAAAGCGGAATTGCCTTGTTTTGGCCGGACTGGTCTTTCATGGCGGCATAGCCTACGGCGTTGAACGCTCGCGCCAGGTGCACCCCGGGCAGATACTGCCGGTCTGCCAGGGCGACGCCTACCTCCAGCGCCTTGCGCCCGACGTCACCGTCGCGGCCGCTGAACGGGTTGCTGGTGCTGAACAGTACCTTGCCGTCGAGCTTGCCTTTGAGCTGTTCGGACAGCTCCGGCATGGCGCCGTAGGGAACACTCAACACGATCACATCGCCCCATGTCGCGGCATCGCTTACGGAGCCCGCCCGCGCGTTGGGACCGGCGGCGTTGACCAGGCCTGTCAGCGCCTCGGGGTGGCGTGAGGAAAACATCACCGCGTGCCCGGCTTTCGCCCAAAGGGTGCCCAGCGTACCGCCGACCTTGCCGGCACCGATCACGCTGATCTTGAGGGTGTCCGCCATGGCCGGGCTGGTGCACAGCACCATGGCGGCAAAGATCAAAAAGAGGATTCTGGACATGCGCAGCGCTCCTGTGTGGGAAAGCGGTCCCTTAACCACCGTAGTAGAGGCTGCGCATAAACGAAAGTTGGGGGGCACGCTTATCCGATTCCCCGTAGGTGCGATGCATGCTCGCGATGGACGTGAACGATGGTGCGGGCTGTCTGACTGACCGCGTTGTCTGGACGTTTTTCGCGAGCAGGCTCGCTCCCACAGGGACCTGCGCCAAACCTGTGGGAGCGATGCTTGCTCGCGATGGCCGTGAACGATGGCGCGGGCTGTCTGACTGACCGCGTTGCTTGGACGTTTTTCGCGAGCAGGCTGAACTGGCCTAATAATCCCGGACACCTCTTTAGGGCGATATGATTCGCCC
>NZ_JBSVWS010000179.1:0-11287 GCF_054071155.1 Pseudomonas sp. SDO5532_S415
CGGCGGGCATAAAACCTTCGAACAACACGGTCAACTGTGGGAGCGAGCCTGCTCGCGAAAAGCCATAACGCGGTCCAGCTGACGTCACGCCCCACTCAACCCCTTGATCACCAAATCCACATTCCCCTCCAGCTCTGTCACCGGATCCTCGGCATCGGTACTCAACACCACCAACCGGCTCCCGGCTTCGGTGATCGCGGTTTTCACTGCGTCCGAAGGCTGGCGATGATGCAACACCACTGCCACGTCATTGTCCTTGAGCGTCGCACCCAACGCCTTGAGCGCCTCCGGTGTCCACTCGGCATCCGGTCGTGCATCGAGACCAACCAGTTCCAGATTGAGACCACCGATCAGATAACCGAAGTGATCGCTCAGGCTCATCACGCTGAGGTTGTCCGCGGCGGCCAGGCGCGCTTCACTGTCGGCGCTGAGTTTGAGCAAGCGCTGCTTGAGTGCGGCCAGATTCGCTTCAATCGCAGGCTTGGCCGCGGGCGCCAGGCGTACCAGGTCTGCCGCCATCACATCGGCCATGCGCCCCATGTTGTTGCTGGCCAGCCACGGCTGGCTGTTCAAGCCATCGACCTTGTTGTCTGGCTGCACGGCGATGCCGGGCAGGGCGCCGTCCACCGGGCGGGCGGCGTCGACTTCGACGATGCGGATGTTGCTGCGGCGGGAGATCGGGTACAGCGGGTCATCGGCCCACAGTGAGCGCAGACCGATCACCGCATCGGCATCGTTTGCCAGTTTGGCCAGCGCTGGCGCGCCACGACCGGTGAAGTACGCGGTCTGACGGCTACCGGGCAAGTTCGCCGGCGCCGCGCGTTCGAGGCTGATGTCGGTACCCTTGAGCAGCACCTCGCCCAACCCGTAAGTGATCGGCAAGGATGCCAGCACGCGCAACGGTTTGGCGCCGTCCGCCGCACAGGCAGCATTGGCCAGGCCGCACAGGGCGACGGCCAGGGTCAGTTGTCGCAGAGAAAATGACATTTATCCAAGGTTCCCTTTCAGGCTGGGGACAACGCCGCGCGCGATGGCGGCCAGGGCGAAGGCGATACCGGCCACCAGAATGATCGCGGCACCGGACGGAATCGGCAGGTCGAAGACGATGGGCGCGAGGATTCCGCACAACGTGCTCACCGTGGCGATCAATACCGAGCACCAGAAAAAGCCCTTCAGCGACTGGCTGAGCAGACGAGCTGCCGCCGCCGGAATCACCAGCAGGGCACCCACCAGAATCGCGCCGATGACTTTCACCGCGGCGACGGTGATCAGAGTCACCAGGACCACGAACAGATAATCCAGCGTTTTCACCGCCACTCCGCGCACTGCCGCCAGTTGCGGGTTGAAACTGGCGAGCATGATGCGGTTGTACAACGGCAGGGCCAGGGCCATGACCAACGAGCCGACGATGGCCAGCACCAGCAGGTCATTGCCGTTGACCGTCAGCACCGAACCGAACAGCACGTTTTCCAGAATGTGCACGTTGATCTTGCCCGCCAGAATCAGCAGCAGGCTCGCCCCCAGTGCCAGCGACACCGAGAGGAACACGCCAATCAACGTATCCGGCGCCAGACCGGTGCGGTTACGCAGGTAATTGAGCAGGATGCCGAACAGCAGGCAGTAGCCGAACAGGCTGCCATAGGGGCCGGTGTAGGGTTCGCCGAGCAGGATGCCGATGGCCACGCCGGTCAGCGCCGCGTGGCCCACGGCTTCGGAGAAAAACGCGAAGCGCTTGACCACCACCAGCGTACCCAACCCGCCCAGCACCGGGCCGATCAACAGTCCGGCGAGCAGGGCGTTGACCACAAATCCGTAAGCCAGCGCCTCGGGCAGGTAACCCGACGAGGCCCAGCCCTGCACCATCAAACGAAAGGCTTCGTAACTCATCAGGCAAGGCTCCGTGGATGGGTCGAAAACAGCGTCAGCAGGCGCTCCGGTGTCAGTGCCTGTTGCGGCGTGGCATCGAACAGTACCCGACGGTTGAGCCCGGTGACGTGGTCCGCCAGACGCCCGACCGCTTCCAGATCGTGCTCGATCCACAGCACGGTGATGCCCGCCGTTCGCCAGTCGACGAGCAGGCGTTCGAACACCTGGATGCCGGCCTCATCGAGGGCCGACATCGGTTCATCCAGCACCAGCAACTGCGGTGCCGGAATCAGTCCTTGCGCCAGCAACACCCGCTGGCGCTCGCCACCGGACAACGCGCCCATGCGCCGCTTGCGCTTGTCCTGCATGCCGACCCGTTCCAGGGCCTCGCCAATCGCCGCTGCGTAGTGCTTGCTCAACCCAAGGAATGCCGGGCGCCGCTGACACATGGCAGCCATGAAATCGTCAACGGTCATCGGCAGGCCGCGGTCGAACTCCAGTGCCTGAGGCACGTAGCCGATGGTGCCTGGCTCACCTGGCCATTGCAGGCTCAAGCGACCCTGATGCGGCATCTGCCCGAGCAGGGTCTTGATCAGTGAGCTCTTGCCACCGCCGTTGGGGCCGACCAGCGCATGCACGCTGCCGGGGCGTACTTGAAAGGTGACTTTATCGAGGATCGTCGTGCGGCCGAGGGTCAGGCAGACGTCCGCAAAATCCAGGGTCGGCCCCGAGACATGGGGGAGCGAGCCGGCTCGCGGGTGCGGTGTGTCATTCAACGATGATGGCGTCTGGCTGGACGCCTTCGCGAGCAGGCTCGCTCCCACAGGGAATTCGACTTCTTTTGAGGTCATGCGCCTGACTCCTGAATCGCCCGCACCACGGTGTTGAGGTTGCCGGTCATTTCCTTTTCATACTTGTCGGCGGTGTACTCGCCGTAGGAAATGTGCGACAGCGGGTACAGCTTCACCCCGGACTCACGCTGGATGGTGTCGACGTAGGAGGACGGGAAATCCATCTCCGAGAAGATCACCTTCACGTCCAGCTCCCGCAGTTGGTCGATGGTCTTCTTCAGTTGGCTCGGGCTCGGCTCGATACCGTGGGCCGGTTCCACCACAGCGGTGACTTCCAGGCCGAATTCCCTCAGTAAGTAGTCGTAGGCCGCGTGCACCGTGGCCACGCGCAGTTCGGCGTTTGGCGCCTGGGTCAGTTTGGCCAGGGCGTCGGCGCGCATCTTGCGCAGGCGTTTGCCATAGGCGCGGGCGTTTTCGGTGTAGGTCTTGGAGTTGGCCGGATCGATCTTGCCCAGTTCCCGGGCGATGTTGTTGACCTGGGCAATCGAGGCGCTGATCGACAGGAAGGTGTGCGGATTGACCACCTTGCCGGCGCCGCGTGCGGCAACGCCAGTGGCCGCCAGCAACGGCACGTTTTCGTTGGCTTCGATGACCTTGACGTTGGGTGTTTCGCTGGCGGCGATCATGCGGTCGGCAAAGTCGTCATGGCCGACGCCGTTGAGTACGATCACATCCAGCCCGCTGATACGCTTGATGTCCTCGGCCCGTGGTTCGTAGGCGTGGGGATTGAAACCGGCCGGAATCAGCGGCACCACTTCGGCCTTGTCGCCGACGATGTTGGCCACGTAGCTGTAATACGGGTGCAGGGTGATGCCGATGCGCAAGCGCTTGGCTTCGTCGGCGCTGGCCAGGGGTGTCAGCAGGCAGGCCAGCAGGCCGACCAGTGCCAGGCGCAGAACAGAGCGTAGAGATGAAATGGGCATGGGAAAGCAGTCTTCTCTCGGGTGAAGGCGAGGGTTCAGTGCCGGTGCTGGCGGGTTACGCCGGCATCGAATTGCGCGACGATCTGCTGCCAGCCGGCGCTTTCGAGGGCGGCATCGGTGAGGTCGGCAGGGGCTTTGATGCCAGTGGCGCGGTTGAGCCAGATGTCCGGCGCATCGTCGCCGGCGGTCAGGCGCATCAGAAACGAACCGGCAACGGTCGGCGTCTGGCTCTGGCCGATGTAGGCCTTGTCCGCCAGCAACTGCCAGGCATGACCGCCACGACTCACCGAACTGGCGTCCTGGGCGAACGGTGCAAAGCCTTCATCGGCAAGGGCCTCAGGGCTCGGCAAGGTTTGCTGTTCCTGGCGTAACAGATGAATCTCGTCCAGGGTCACGCGCAGATCGGCGTAGATACCTTGCTCGGAAGCGCTCAGGTCGCGGCGGGCATCCAGTTGATGGCTGCTCACGGTGCTCACGTCCTGGGACTCGTGGCGCCAGGCAACCACCGAACCGGCAATCGCCAGGATCATCAGGCACAACAGCAGCACGTTGAGGGTTTCATGGCCGGCACCGGCCGGACGGACGATTTGCGTGGTTGGGTTGCTCATGGCGCGTCGATGTCCGCTTGGTCGATCTCGACCACGTGGCCAGGGCCGGCGTCGAACAGCACATAGAACTCGGCGCCGGGCTTCTTGAACGTCAGGGTCGAGTCGGCACCGAGCTTGCCCGGCACGAGAATGGTTTCGTCGTAGCCGATCACGTCCAGGGTCACGCCCGGCGCACCGCTACCGTCGGAGAAACCGCCTGTGCATTTGATCTGCTCGGCGTCGATGGCCTTGCATTCACACATCGGGTTGTGGGCCAGGGCGCTGACGCTGAAGCCGGCACAGAGCACCAGTAATGCAGCGCGCAGAGGGCGAATAAGGTTGATCATGGTTTGCCTCCTTGTGAATTCAACCAGGCGAGGGTGGCGGGGGACGCCTGGCCCAGAGGAATGGATGCCTGATGCATGGAGCCGTCCCAGCCTTCCATGGTTATCCACAGTTCGGCGTCGGCCTTGGTCTTTTCCGGGACCGGCAACATGGCGCCCATGCGGTACGGCGTGCCAAAGAAAATCACCCCGGCGGCGCGCAGGCTGCGGGGTTTGCCGATGCGCAGGTAAGTGGCTTTGACGTGCTCGCGGCAGCTGTCGCACAGCGCTGCGTTGAAGCTCTTCATGTAGCCGGCGGGGCCATCGAGCAGAGGGGCTTCGTTGCGCAATTCCGCCAGGCGCACGCTCCACGGGCCGACCTGGACTTCACCGATTTCCCTTTCGCCCAGGCCGGTGTCACCGCGGAAAAGTGCGGCGTCGGCGAAGTATTTGGGCATGAAGCCAAGCGGTATCAGCAACAGCAAAATGTTGATGTGGAAACGCCATTTGTGCCAGAAACGGCTCAGTTTCGAAGTCGGTTGTTCCGCAGCGAACAGGCTCATTGGCTGACCTCCGTGGCTTGACCGCTGGTGGCCGAAACACGCTCGCTGCGTGGGCGTTTGTTACTGCGCTTGAGGGCGTTGGCCGTAGCCAGGGCGGTGCGCTTGGTCCAGATCAACAGGCCGCTGAGCACCATCATGCTCAGCAGCAGGCCGAAGAAGAACCAGATCAACTTGATCCAGATCCCGCCGAAATCACCGGTATGCAGCGGGCGCATGGACTCGGTGACGAACTCCAGCCCCGAACGGTCCGACAGCAGGCGTGTGGCGGCGATTTCGCCGGTGTAAGGGTTGATGTCCGCGGTCTGGTACATCAACGGATACCAGCTGCGTCCGCCCACCGACAGGTAGCTGAAGGCGTTGGCGGGCAGGCTGACAAAACTTTCGTCGAGGCCAGGGATGCGTTCCTTGGCCTGCTGAATCGCCGTTTCCAGGCTAATCATCGGTGCCGGCGAGCCATCGGCGGTGAGCGGCACGCTTTCGCGCGGGACCACGGCGGCGACCGGTGCGGTGGAGATGGAAATCTGGTTATCGAACATGAACGCCTGGATCAGGAACCAGGTACTGGTGATGGAAATCACCGCGATGAACCAGATCGACCAGATGCCGCTGAGTCGGTGGAAGTCGCCCCAGAAAATCCGCGCGCCGTGGCGGATGCGCAGGGTCGGACGCAAGAAGCCTTTCCAGAAACGCTTGTACACCACCAGCCCGGTCACCAGCGAAGCGAGCATCGGCAGGCTGAGGAACGACACCAGGTACCAGCCCCAGCTGTAGCCGTTGGTGAACGGCACCAGCCACCAACCGTGCAGGGCGCGGGTGAATGCCTGGAAATTGAATTGCGGGGCGGGACCCTGAATGACACCGGTATACGGATTGACATACACCGTCAGTGAACGACCGTCGGGGTAGCTGACGTTCACGTCCAGGGCAAAGTGTGATTCATCAGGGCGATTGATGCCCTCCACCAGTGTGTCGGGTTCGGCCTTCTTGATCGCGGCGACGATCTGGTCGTAGTTCAGGCGCGGCGCATCGTCCGAGGGCTGGCTGGCACGCATCTGCGGGTTGGCCAGCCAGACGATTTCCTGGCTGACCACCGCCAGGGTGCCGGTCACACAGACGATCAGGACGAAAAACCAGATGGGCAGCGCCAGCCAGCTATGGACCAGAAACCAGATTTTGGAACGGGATTTCTTCGACATGATTGGGCGTCTTGTTTCGATGAGAAGGCCTCTGCTACGGGCTTCGCAGCGGCGAGGTCGATAAAGGTCCAGTCGTGGCTTTTGCCTACGCGACAGGACTGCATCTATATAGGACGGATGAGCATCCGAAATCCCGAAGGCCGATATGAAAGAAAATGTTTCGTGTTTCGCGAAAGAGGATCTTTGCGCGGGCAAGACAATGCGCGCGGGCCGATGACGACCTGCGCGCAAGGAGGGTTCAGTTCAGCGAGGAACCGGGGTCAGCGCAGAAAACCCAGCACTTCGGCGAGCAGCAGTTCGGGGACTTCTTCGGCGATGTAATGACCGGCGGGCAACGCCTTGCCACGGACATCGGTGGCGACCTGCTGCCATTCCCTGAGCGGCTCGAAACAACGCCCGACCGTACCTTCGGCGCCCCACAGCACCAGCAAGGGTAAATTCAGCTGATGACCGGCTTCAATGTCGGCGCGGTCATGGTCCAGATCGATGCCGGCGCTGGCGCGGTAATCCTCGCAGATACCGCGGGCGGCACCCGGAAGTTCCAGGCAGCGCAGGTATTCACTGAAGGCCTCGGGTGTAAAAGGTTTGAGTCCGGCGCTGCGACTGCCCATTACACTGCGCAGATAGGCTTCGGGGTCGGCTTCTAGCAGGGTTTCCGGCAAGGGCGCCGGGCGGATCAGGAAGAACCAGTGCCAGTACGCACGGGCAAAGGCTTCGTTGGTTTGCGCGTACATCGCCAGGGTGGGCGCGATGTCGAGCAATACCATGCGTTGCACGGCATCGGGATGATCCAGCGCCAGGCGATGGGCCACGCGGGCACCACGGTCGTGGGCCAGCAACGAGAAACGCTCGAAACCGAGGGATTTCATCAGCTCGACCCCGTCCCTGGCCATTTCGCGTTTGGAGTAACTGGCGTGCCGGTCGTCGGCTGGCGGCTTGCTGCTGTCGCCGTAACCGCGCAGGTCGGCGGCGATCACCGTGAAGTGTTCGGCCAGTTGTTCAGCAACCTTGTGCCAGATGACGTGGGTCTGCGGATGACCGTGCAGCAACAGCAGGCCCGGGCCGCTACCACCGATGCGGTAAGTAATGTCCACACCGTTGACGTGGCGCTGGTCTTTCAGGAATCCAGTGAACATGGGGGCCTCCTTGTTGTGGGTGTGTGCATCCTGAAAGGGGCAGGGCGTGAGGGCAAGCCGCAAAGTGTGGTGTGATTGTTCATGAAATGTGTTCAAGGGGGCAGGTGGTGCCTGTGATTACGCTTTCGCGAGCACGCTCGCTCCCACAGGTGATTCAGGGTGTTCACAAATGCTGTGTTCACCGAAGATCCCTTGTGGGAGCGAGCCTGCTCGCGAAGAGGCCCGGTCAGGCATTAAACAACTCAACCCTGCTGAAACATTTCCTTCGCCCGCTGCTCGATCTGTTCCTGAGTCAGATCCTCCTTGCGCGTAGCCAAAAACCACAGATGGCCATAGGGATCCTTCAACGTCCCGGAACGATCGCCATAGAACTGATCCTTGACCTCCGACACCACGATGCCGCCGGCGGCAATCGCCTGTTTGTAAGACTTGTCGACATCGGTCACATACAAATGCAGACCCACGGATGATGAATGGTCCGGATTGCTCAACGGTCCTTGATCGCACGGTGTGCCGAGCATGATCGGGCAATCGCCGATGCGCAGTTCGGCGTGGCCGATGCCGCCATCGGGCATGGCCAGGCGCATGACTTCGATGGCATTGAAGGCTTTTTTGTAAAAGTCGATGGCCTCGGCCGCTTTCGCGATGCCCAGGTACGGGGTGATGCTGTGATAACCCTCTGGAATAGGTTTGACGCTCATGATGGTTCTCCCTGATGTTGTTGTGAATCCGCTGCCTTTGAGCAGGACAAACAAGTGTAGGAGCTGCCGAAGACTGCGATCTTTTGATTTTGACTTTCGGCATGTTTCAAGTTCACAAAAAAGATCACCGCCGGCGATGGGCGTATTCCGGGCGTAAGCGCCACTGTTCAGCCATCAACAGTGAAGCAGCAGATTGCCCGGCTTCATCACCCTGGACCCCCCGAAACGCCTCTGAACTACCCGAAAACATTAGCTCTCACGGTCAGGCACAGAAGCTGCAATGACTCAGGTATCACCTGTATCGAGAGTCTTGTATGTCTTTCTTGTCCGAATCTGCCGTCTATCCGATCAACCCGCCGGCCGCCCACCGGATCGCCGACGAAGCCGAAGCCCTTCGCGTGGCCGAGCAGGTCGCCGCGATCCTGCTGGAACAGGACGCCGAGCGCGACCGCACCCGCCAGGTGCCCGCCGAGATCGTCGATTTGTATTCCAACAGCGGCCTGTGGGGCATCACCGTACCGAAAGCATTCGGCGGCGCGCAGGTGTCCTACGCGGTGCTGGCGCAAGTCATCGCAATCATTTCTGCGGCCGATCCGTCCCTGGGGCAGATCCCGCAAAACCACTATTGCCTGCTGGAAGACATTCGTCTGCAGGGCACGCCGGAGCAACAAGCGCATTTCTTCGCCCTGGCGCTGCAAGGTCACCGCTTTGCCAATGCCTTGTCGGAAACCGGCGGCAAAAACGTGCAGGACATACAGGCGACTGTCCGACGTTACGGCGACGGTTATGTGATCAACGGACGCAAGGGTTATTGCACCGGATCGCTTTACGCCCACTGGCTGGCGGTGCTGGCGCTGGACGAAGAGCAAAAGGGCCAGTTGGCCTTCGTCGAACGCGGCACCCGAGGATTGGTGATCGTCGACGACTGGGACAGCATCGGCCAGCGCACCACGTCCAGCGGCACGGTGCTGGCCGAGGATCTGCACGTTTCGGCGTTCAATCTATTCCCCACGCATCGCTCCTATGAAAGCCCGACCCTGGCCGGTCCGTTTGCCCAGTTGACCACCGCTGCCATCGATGCCGGCATCGCCCGCGCAGCGCTGCGTGACACCATCGCGTTCGTTCAACAGTTCGCCCGCCCCTGGATTGACGCGGGCGTGGAAAAAGCCAGCTTAGACCCGCTGACCATCATTCAGGTTGGTGGCCTGGAAATTCGCCTGGAAGCCGCCGAAGCCTTGCTCGAACGAGCGGGTTGGGCGCTGGATGCGGCGCGCCCGGCCCCGGACGAAGACAACGTTGCCCACGCGTCCCTGGCGGTGGCCAAGGCCAAGGTGTTGAGCACTGAAATCGCGATTGAAGCGACCAACAAGTTGTTCGAACTCGGCGGCACCCGCTCGACCCTGAAGAAGCACAACTTCGATCGCCACTGGCGCAATGCCCGGGTGCATACCCTGCATGATCCGGTGCGCTGGAAGTACCACGTGGTCGGCAACTGGCTGCTCAATGGCGTGAAACCGCCACGTCATGACTGGTCGTGATCATGGCTGAATTGTTCAAGAACATTTATTGGGCCGACATCGGCCAGGCCTGCCTCGACACCCTGAGCATGCTCGGCGCGGCCCTCGGTTTTACCGTGTTGCTTGGGCTGCCGCTGGGGGTACTGCTGTTCCTGACCGGCAAGCGCCAATTGCATGAAGCGGTCGGCGTCTACCGGGTGCTGTCGGTGATCGTGAACATGCTGCGGTCGCTGCCGTTCATAATCTTGCTGATCGTGCTGATTCCCCTGACCACCTTGCTGGTTGGCACCTCGCTGGGCGTGCCGGGGACCATTCCGCCGTTGGTGGTGGGGTGCACACCGTTCTTCGCGCGGTTGGTGGAAACCGCGCTGCGGGAAGTCGATCGCGGCGTGGTGGAAGCGACCCAGGCCATGGGCGCCAACACCTGGCAGATCATCCGCCACACCTTGCTGCCCGAGGCGCGGGGAGGGCTGTTGGCGGCGGTCACGGTGACTGCGATCGTGCTGGTCGATTACACGGCGATGGCCGGGGTGATCGGTGGCGGTGGGCTGGGCGATCTGGCGATCCGCTACGGCTATCAGCGCTTCCAGACCGACGTGATGGTGGTCACCGTGGTGCTGTTGTTGATTCTGGTCCAGGCCCTGCAAATGAGTGGCGACCGACTGGTGGCGCGTTACAGCCGGCGGTAAGCATTCGATTCCTTTCCATTTAAAAGAAACAAAAGTCCGGCCTCACGTCCGCCCCACGACGGCCACCTAAATCTGCCTAGGAGCACACTATGAAGAAGACCCTGGCCATTCTGGCTGCCCTGGTTTCGCTGAGCGCTCACGCCAACGAAAAACTCACCGTCGGCGCCACCCCGGTGCCCCACGCGGAAATCCTCGAATTCGTCAAACCGACCCTCGCCAAGGAAGGCGTGGACCTGGACATCAAGGTGTTCACCGATTTCATCCAGCCCAACCAGCAGTTGGCCTTGAAGAACCTCGACGCCAACTATTACCAGTACCGACCGTTTCTGGATGACTACAACAAAACCCGCCACACCGATCTGGTGCCGGTGGTCGGCGTTCACATCGAACCGTTCGGCGCTTACTCGACCAAGATCAAAAACATCTCCGAGCTCAAGGACGGCGCTACCGTATCGATCCCCAACGACCCGGTGAACACCGGTCGCGCGCTGGTGCTGCTGCACGAAGCCGGGTTGATCAAACTCAAGGACCCGAGCAATACCCTGGCAACGCAACGGGACATCGCCGAAAACCCCAAACACCTGAAAATCCGTGAACTGGAAGGTGCGCTGCTGGCGCGTTCGGTGAGCCAGGTGGACCTGGCCTTCGTGTTTGCCAACTACGCACTGGAAGCCGGGATCGACACCAACAGTGCGTTGATCGTCGAGAAGGGCAAGAGCCTGTACATCGAGTTCCTGGTGGCCAGGCCGGACAACATCAACGATCCGGGCCTGCAGAAACTGGCCAAGGCGTTGAACTCCGATGACGTGCGGCAGTTCATCCTGACGCGCTACAAGGGGCAGATTGCGCCGGGGTTCTGATTTTTCGGTGGCTGATAGGACGCCTTCGCGAGCAGGCTCGCTCCCACAATGGATTTTGTGAATGCCACTGATCCA
>NZ_JBSVWS010000180.1:0-11178 GCF_054071155.1 Pseudomonas sp. SDO5532_S415
TACACAGGCGGCGTACACCTGTAGGAGCTGCCGAAGGCTGCGATCTTTTGATCTTGACTGTTGCAGTCATAATGACTCTATAGATGTCTTTATGACAATTTTTTGTATTGGTCATTAAGACTGCATATTGTTATAAGTGGCTGAAAATAAACGACTAAAAAATTGGCACACTTCGTGAAGTATTTCAGGCAACGCAACCGAAGCAGGAATTCGCCATGTCCCGTTCCATCCCCTTCAGCTTCACGCTCTGCCTGTTGTTTTCCCCCCTGTGCATGGCCGATCAAGTCGTCCGCGAAGTGCCGGATACCACCGCCGGCAAAGGCTACGGTGCCCTGACCGGCATGATGCTCGGCGCCGTCGGCGGGCCGATAGGCGCATTGGTCGGCGCTGGCGCCGGGTTCTTTGCCGGCAGCTCGGTACAGGAAGCCGCCGGCCTCACGGAAACCGCTTACGAGGTGAAGGACGCCCAGGGCGAAATCAGCACCGTGCGTTCGCCCAATGCCCGCTTCGAGCCCGGTCAGCAAGTGACTCGCAAAGGTCCGCGCCTGGCGCCTCAGGACAGCTGAAGCTGTCGCTGCTTTTGAAGTAAACCACGAACTCCTTTTTAGGATCCGCTCATGGGTCGGGTCCTCTTTTTTCTCAGCACCGCCATCAGTTAATTGACTGATTTATAACGATTAAAAAATAAATGCCCGAGCCGTGCGTTGGCCAGATTTGAATTCGCTGAAAAAACTTTCAATCAATCGAGGGGCAACACAATGCAAGCCATCAACGCCAAAGTCTTGAGCGCACTGGAAAACGTCATGGTGATTTCCACCACGGACCTGCAAGGCAACATCACTTACGTCAACGATCTGTTCTGCAAGCTCACCGGTTACAACAAGGAGGAATTGCTGGGCCAACCCCACAGTGTGGTTCGTCATCCTTCCGTGCCTAAGAGCACGTACAAGCAGATGTGGGACACCATCAAAAAAGGCGAGATCTGGACCGGCGTGATTCCCAACGTCGGCAAGGGCGGCGGCCTGTACGTGGTCGACACCACCGTGCAACCGCTGTTCGACGAGCAGGGCAATATCGTCGAATACATCAGCATCCGCCGTGTGATCAATGACCTGATGAGTGACTTCGAAGCACTGGAGTTTTCCAAGGAGCAATTCGACGAACACTACGACAGGTAAACAGCCATGCCAGAGTTAATCGAACGCATCGTGATCGGTTATGGCTCTGAGTCCGGCAATGCTCACGGGCTGACGCAGCGCTTGTTGCGTCTGCCCTGTGTGCAGCCGTATGAATTGGCCGTGCAGGATCTCAATTCCCTGAAGCTCGACACACTGACCCCGCGGGATCTGTTGATCATTGTTTGCAGTTCCTTCGGCGACGGCGAACCGCCGGGCAATGCCGATCGCTTCCTGGATCAACTGATCGCACATGAAAAGCTGACCGACCAGCCCTATGCGATCTTCGGCCTGGGCGACACGGCTTACCCGACGTTCTGCGGCTTTACCAAAAGCCTGGACGCCACGCTGCTGCAAAAACAGGCGAAACCCTGGATCAACCGGGTGGACGCGGACACCGACTTCGATGGCTTTTTCGATGCCTGGTGCGCCACCCTGGAAGCGGTACTCAAGGGCGATCGGCGCGCCGGCAGCACGTTGAACCTGCAAGTCACCGCCTACGGTGAAAACGCGGCGTGGCCCGCGCGGGTGATCTCGCGCACCCGGCTTAACGCCACGGCGCCTCATGCCTGGCAGATTCGCCTCGACATCGAAGGCAGCGGCATCAAATACCGTGCTGGCGACAACCTCTATGTCCTGGCGCAAAACGATCCGCAACTGCTGGCGCAGATAGGTGAATGGTTCGATCGCGAGGATGCTCGCACGCTGTTGGCGAGCAAGGAGCTGCGACAACTGGGCAAATCGTTGTTGCGCGACATCGCCCGGGTCAGCGGGCACGACACCTTGAAAACCCTGTTGAAGGTCAGCAACCGCAAGGAACTGGAGACCTATCTGTACGGCAGGGATGTACTCGACGTGCTGGGTGATTTTTGCGAGCCCGCGCACTTGAGCCTGGAAGATTTGATCGAATGGTTGCCCGACTGTCTGCCGCGAGCGTATTCCATTGCCTCCCACGACAACCCCGGTTACGTCGACCTGTGCATTCGCGAAATCGCCTATGAAATGGCCGGCCGCTCGCGCAGCGGCACCGCGACCGGGCATCTTGCCGGGCTGCACCCCGAGGTCCGGGTATTTGCCCGCAGCAACCCGCGCTTTCACCTGCCACGACAGGTCGAACACCCGGTCGTCCTGATTGGCACCGGGACCGGCATCGCGCCGTTGATCGCCCTGCTGGAGCAGATCGAGCAACAAAACAGCCCCGTGCAAACCTGCCTGATCTTCGGCGACCGCCGCCGGGCATCGGACTTCCTCTACCAGTCACGCCTGGAAAACTGGCAAAACAAGGGCGTGCTGGACGAGGTGATCACGGCGTTCTCCCGGGACACCGACACGCGCTACTACGTGCAGGACGCCATGCTCGAACACGGCGCCTACCTGTGGGCATTGCTCGGCCAGGGCGCGCATCTGTACCTGTGTGGCAACAAAAGCAATCTGGAACGAGCCATCGAGCAGGCATTGCTGAACATTGCCATGACCTTTGGCCAGCTCGGTGAGGAGGACGCGCAGGTCTTCGTCGCTGATCTGTCTGCCAGCAATCGCGTGCACAAAGAACTCTATTGAAGCTTTCCCGTTTTGGCGGGCGGACGAGCCGCAACTCGTCTGCCCGTCTTTTTTTAGGGTGCCCGCAACAACGTCGATGGCAGCAGGCAGCTGCGGATGTCCATGACGATTTCCGGCGGCCTTGAGCCATGGGCCGGGGTCAGGACATGCAGGAGCAACACGATGACGACCATCCGGTGCATGAAAAATTCTGACGCGTAAAAGGGCGAGTTATTAAACACGAGGGGGCATTCACAGGCCGATCAGGTCGCGGTGCACTTCCAGGGAATTGCGTTCAACCCAGTTGTGCTGCAGCAGCCCGTCGGGTCGCACTTCCCAGACGGCCGTGCCAAGCATTTCAAAAGGCGTGAGGCAGGCGCGTCCACCGACAAACCCTTTGTTCTTGCCGCAAAGCTTCCAGCGTGAAGCGACGCGGCTACCTTCGGCGTTCTGAAAGGTTTCGATGGCGCCGAACCGGAAGTCTTCGATCTTCGACAGGAAGACGCCGATCCATTCGATGAACTGTTCACGGCCTGTGATTTCGACACCTCCCGAGGTAATAACGAAGTCTTCGGCGACGAACCTGGCAGCGGCTTGCGGATCGCGGGCTTGCCAGACTTCGCGCCAGAAGCGCTCGACGATTTCAACGGCATGGTTGGTTGACATGGTGGTGTTCCTCTCACTGAAAAACGCGGGTGTAGAGGATGTTCGAGTTTTGCTATCTAGAAGTCGAACGCATAATATTTATGGCATTCAGTTGATGAGCGAATACATCATGCAGTCCGGCGATCTTGAAATCGATTTGCTCCGCGCGTTTATCGCGGTGGCGGAGACCGGCAGTTTCACCGCTGCAGCCGAGGTGATTGCCCGTTCACAATCGGCGGTGAGCCAGAAGATCATCCGCCTGGAGGAAATTCTTGGCATGCGGGTGTTCGAACGCACCAGTCGCACCCTGACATTGACGGCGGATGGCGAGCGGGTGCTGGTCGGCGCACGAAAAATGCTGCTGCACTTTGATGAATTCATGCGCGGGATCAAGACACCGGTGACGGTCAACACCCTGCGCCTGGGAATCTCCGAGAATCTGGTGCCCACGCAATTGCCCATGCTCCTGTCGCGCTTCAACAAGCTGTATCCCGACCTGGAACTGGAGCTGACCACCGGTCTGAGCAATGACCTGCTGGCCGATCATGAAGCCGGGCTTCTGGATGTGGTCATCGCCAAGCGCAAGATGAGCGGGAGCGCGCAACGGGGGCGGGTGATCTGGCGGGAGCCCTTGGTATGGATGGCGGCCAAGGATTACCAGATCGAAGCGGCGCGCCCCTTGCGCCTGGTGTTGATGCGACCACCCTGCGGTTACCGCGCGATCATGGTCGAGGCGCTGGCTTCGGTGCAGAGGGAGTGGTCGTCGGCGTGCCTGGCGAGCAACCTTGGCGGGGTTCAGGCGGCGGTGGCTGCCGGGCTTGGGGTGACGGCCCTTGGCACGTCGTTTTTGCAGGAAGGCATGCGGATTATCGAGCCGTCGCAGAAGCTGCCGACGTTGCCATCCACGGAGGTTGCGGTGATTGGTGATGAGCCGCGGACGCAGCATCTGGTGCAGCCGTTGGTGGCGTTGTTGACTGAGGGATTGATGGCGGGGGCGGGGTTGGCCTGAGAAGCTATTACCTATTCAGGGCAAACACATGTGGCGAGGGAGCTTGCTCCCGCTCGGCTGCGCAGCAGTCGCAATACCAGACAATTCGGTCCGTCTGGAGCACGCAGGGGGCCGCTTCGCAGCCCGGCGGGAGCAAGCTCCCTCGCCACAGGTTATTCGTTTGGCAGATGAGCCGAGCTATCAAGCCCGCTCGAAAATCGCCGCAATCCCCTGGCCACCACCAATGCACATGGTCACCAGCGCATAACGCCCGCCGGTGCGATGCAGTTCGTGGATGGCCTTGGTGGCAATGATCGCGCCGGTCGCGCCCACCGGGTGACCCAGGGCGATGCCCGAGCCGTTCGGGTTGACCTTGGCCGGATCGAGGTCGAGTTCCTGACTGACCGCACAAGCCTGCGCGGCGAAGGCGATGTTGGCTTCGATCACGTCCATGTCGGCGACGGTCAGGCCGGCACGCTTGAGCGCAATACGCGTGGCCGGAACCGGCCCCAGGCCCATCAGTTCCGGTTCAAGACCGGCATGGGCATAGCTGACCAGGCGGGCCAACGGGCGCAGGTTGTTGACCTGAACCGCCGCACCGGTCGCCATGACCAGGGCCGCCGCGCCGTCGTTGAGACCGGAGGCGTTGCCGGCGGTGACCGAGCCGTCCTTCTTGAACGCCGGCTTCATTTGCGCCAGCTGTTCCAGGGAGGTGGCGCGAGGGTGTTCATCGACGTTGAACAGCTTGGTGCCCTTGCGATCCTGGATTTCAACCGTGGCGATCTGTTCGGCGAAGTAGCCATTGGCGATGGCATGGGCCGCGCGTTTCTGGTCTTCGAAGGCCAGGGCGTCCTGCATTTCGCGGGTGATGCCGTTGCGTGCGGCAACGTTCTCGGCGGTGATGCCCATGTGAAAGTTCTGGAACGGGTCATGCAGGATGCCGAGCATGTAGTCGACGGCCTGGACATTGCCCATGCGCGAGCCCCAGCGGGCGGATGGCAGCAGGTACGGGCCGCGGCTCATGGATTCGGCACCGGCACCGATGGCGATCTCGGCATCGCCCAGCAGCAGCGTCTGCGCCGCGCTGATGATGGCTTGCAGGCCGGAACCGCACAGGCGGTTGACGTTGTAGGCCGGAGTTTCCTTCGGGATGCCGGCGTTCATCGCGGCAACGCGGGAGATGTAGGCGTCGCGGCATTCAGTGGGGATCACGTTGCCCATCACCAGATGACCGACGAGGGCCGGGTCCACGGCGGCACGTTCCAGGGCAGCCTTGACGGCCGTGGTTGCCAGGTCGGCCAGGGGCACATCCTTGAGCGAACCGCCAAACGTGCCGATGGCGGTACGGGCGGCGCTGACGACGTAGATTTCGGGAGTGTTCATGGCTGGTTTCCTTTCGGTGGATTCTTATCTGTACTGCGATTGAGCAGGGCGTTCAAGGCTGTTTTCGCCTCGTCGGTGTTCAGGCGCTGAATGAACAGCGAGTTTTCTTCGCGCAGGGTGGCTTGCAGTTCGGCCATGCCGGCCTGTTTCATCAGTTGCCGGGATTGGCGCAAGGATTCCCGGGGCAATGCCAGCAAGCGCCGGGCGATCTCGTTCGCCGCTTCCAGGCATTGGACGGTGTCGTCGAATGCTTGGTTGGCCAGGCCCCATGCCACTGCGTCATCGCCATTGAGGCCTTCGCCCAGCAACAGCAGACGCGCCGCGCGGGCCTGACCGAGCAAGCGCGGCAACAGCAGGCTGGCCCCGAACTCCGGGCACAGGCCCAGGTTGACGAACGGCATGCGCAGCTTGGCGTTGCGGGTCACCAGCACCTGATCGCAATGCAGCAGCAAGGTCGTACCGATGCCGATGGCCGCGCCACACACCGCTGCGATCAGCGGTTTTTGCAGGTGGGTCACGGCGCGCATCAGGCGGAAGGCCGGGCTGTCCAGGTGAGTCGGCGGCTCCTGCAGAAAATCCACCAGGTCGTTGCCGCTGGTAAAGCAGTTCGGGCCACCGGTCAGGATCACCACGCGGACCGCCTCGTCCTCGTCAGCGGCGAACAGCAGGTCGGCCAGTCGCGTGTACATGGCGTTGGTCAGCGCATTGAGCTTGTCGGGGCGGTCGATGGTCAGTGTCAGCACGCCATTGTGGTGTTCTTGTTTGATCAGGTCGGTCATGGCTGGCGCCTGCAAAGTCGATTCGGCGGCCACTTTAAGCGGCAGGCAAACCCCGCAGCTATGACAAAACGGGTCAACCGGACTGATGTTTTTTGCCATGTGGTGGCTCAAGCCGGCGTACACACCCATTCGGGGTATGGTGCCGCCGGGTGAATCGCCCAATAGTAGGTTCATCCGCTCATCCAGAGCCGAACTCGCTTGATAAGGTGCATTTGCTATGGGCAAGACACTGCTTAAGGTGATTTCCAGTCTGTTTGTTGTTCCGCTGACCCTGCACGCTCACGCCGCCGATGTGAACGATGCCAAAACCCTCAGGCTGTACAACTGGGCGGATTACATCGGTGAAAAAACCCTTGCGAATTTCGAGAGGGACACCGGGATCAAAGTGATCTACGACACCTTCGATGCCTATGAAACCGTGCAGGCCAAGCTGCTGACCGGTCACTCCGGGTATGACCTGATCGTCTTGAATGCGTCCCTCGCACCACCGCTGATCCAGGCCAAGGTGTTCCAGCCGCTGGATAAAAAGTTGCTGCCGGGCTGGAGCAATCTGGACCCGAAAGTCTTGCAGGACTTGCAGGGTTTTGACCCCGGAATTGCGTACTCGGCGCCCTACACCTGGGGCAGCAACGGGGTCACCTACAACGTCGACAAGATCAAGGAACGCATGCCGGACGCGCCAATCGGTTCGCTGGCGATGATTTTCGATCCGAAGATCGTTTCGAAGTTTGCCGACTGCGGTGTCACCCTGCTCGATGCGCCTACCGAAGTCATTCCCATGGCCCTGAAGTACCTCGGCCGCGACCCGCGCAGTGCCGCGCCGGCGGACCTCAAGGCTGCCCAGGAATTGCTGTTGTCGGTCCGGCCGTACATTCGCAAATTCGATTCGGTCAATTACCTGACCAGCCTGCCCAACGGTGATGTGTGCCTGGCCATGACCTGGTCCGGCGATTACGCCACCGCCATGGCCCGTGCCGAAGAGGCGAAGAAACAGATCAACCTGGCCTATTTCATTCCCAAGGAAGGCTCGCTGATCTGGTTCGACAACCTGTACATCCCGGCCGACGCGCCGCACGTTGCCAACGCCCACAAGTTTCTCGAGTACCTGATGCAACCCCAGGTGATGGCCGATGTGAGCGATTACATCAACTACGCCAACAGCAACGCGGCCGCAACGCCTCTGCTCAATGCCAGCGTGCGCGATAACCCGGCGATTTATCCCGATGCAGACATTCGTCAACGGCTGTTCCCGCAGAAAACCCAGGACGCGAAAGACATGCGCGCCATCACGCGGGTCTGGAGCACGGTGAAGAGCGGGATTTGATCGTTCAATTGTTCAGTTTGAGGTTTTTGTATGGTTACCCCAATCAAGAAAGTGTTCTCGAAAGCCGAAGAGTCCGCACTGGTCAAGGCCGACAAGGCCCATCACATGCATGGTTATCACGTGTTCGATGAACACAGTGAGCAGGGTTCGCTGAACATTGTGGCCGGTGACGGCGCGTACATTTACGACACTGAGGGCAATCGCTTCCTCGATGCTGTCGGCGGCATGTGGTGCACCAACATTGGTTTGGGTCGTGAGGAAATGGCCCTGGCCATCGCCGATCAGGTACGGCAACTGGCTTATTCGAATCCGTTTTCCGACATGTCGAACAACGTCGCCATCCAGTTGTGCGAAAAACTCGCCAGCCTGGCCCCCGGCGACCTCGACCATGTGTTCCTGACCACAGGCGGCTCGACCGCCGTGGACACCGCGTACAGGCTGATCCAGTACTACCAGAACTGCCGTGGCCTGCCTGAAAAGAAGCACGTCATCGCCCGTTTCAACGCCTATCACGGCTCGACCACGCTGACCATGTCGATCGGCAACAAGGCCGCCGACCGTGTGCCGGAGTTCGATTATGCCAACCCGCTGATCCACCACGTGTCCAATCCCAATCCGTATCGCGCGCCGGATGGCATGGACGAGGCGCAGTTCCTCGAATTCCTGGTCAGGGAGTTTGAAGACAAAATCCTGTCGATTGGCGCGGACAATGTGGCCGGGTTCTTCGCCGAGCCAGTGATGGGCTCGGGCGGGGTGATCATTCCACCCAAGGGCTACCTCAAGCGCATGTGGGAAGTCTGCCAGCGCTACGACATCCTGTTCGTCGCCGACGAGGTGGTCACTTCGTTCGGCCGGCTGGGCAAGTTCTTCGCATCAAAAGATGTGTTCGACGTGCAGCCCGACATCATCACCACCGCCAAGGGCCTGACCTCTGCGTACTTGCCGCTGGGTGCGTGCATCTTTTCCGACCGTATCTGGAAGGTCATCGCCGAGCCGGGCCAGGGCCGCTGCTTCACCCACGGCTTCACCTACAGCGGTCATCCGGTGTGCTGCACGGCGGCGTTGAAGAACATCGAGATCATCGAACGGGAACACCTGCTGGCCCATGTCGACGACGTCGGCGGCTACCTGGAACAGCGCCTGGCCACGCTGCGGGAACTGCCACTGGTGGGCGATGTTCGCTGCCTGAAACTGATGGCGTGCGTGGAGTTCGTCGCCGACAAACGCACCAAGGCGTTGTTCGCCGATGAGATCAACATCGGTGAGAAAATCCATGTGCGTGCCCAGGCCAGAGGCTTGCTGGTGCGGCCGATCATGCACCTCAACGTGATGTCGCCGCCGCTGATCCTGACTTATGCACAGGTCGACGAAATCGTCGACATCCTGCGCCAGTGCATTCTGGACGTGGCGGCCGAGCTTGAGGCGAGCGGCCAGTATTTCGGCCAATGACTTCATCGGTCAGGTTGTTACCAAGGGCCTGTTCACCCGCTAGACTGCGGGTCATGAGCAATCCAAACGACGAAACGCTGGTCGCGATGCCCTTCGGGGCATTGCACAAATGGCATGGGGGCATGCGCGAGGCATTCGCCCATATCGATGAGCCCGACGCCCTGCAATACCTGGCGTCGGCGTTGGCACAGCTGGTGTCCATCGAATCGATGATGATCAGCCTGGAACGCAAAGACCGTGCGCCCCAGCTGTTGTATCAGCGCGGGATTGCCCAGGAATATCAGGTCTCGATTCTCGAGCGCTACTTTGCCGGGGGCTACTTGCTCGACCCGTTCTGCCTGGCGGTGGAGCAGGGGTTGGCGCAAGGCTTCTATCACCTGGAAGAAATCGCCCCGGACAACTTCTTCGACAGTGACTATTACAAGGCTTACTACCTGAATGCGGGTTGTTCGGAAGACAGCTACTACATCGTCGATACGGGCAACGACACCAAGATCTCCGTCAGCCTCTATCAAGGTTTCGGCGGTGAATGCCTGCGGGTCGATCAACTGAACCTGCTGCGCGCCGTCGAACCGCTGGTGCGTGAGTTCGTCAGCGAATTCAGCCGGCGTGGCCTGCTGCGCAATGGCGAGGTCCAGTGCAATCACGAACAAGGCCTGCGTGATGATCTCAAGCTACGCGTGCAATCGGCGTTCGAGCATTTCGGCAGTGACCTGCTCACCGAACGCGAGCGGGAAGTGGCGCACATGGTTTTGCGGGGGCACTCGGTGAAATCCACCGCCAGCCAGATGAACATCTCCCCGGAAACCGTGCGCATGCACCGCAAGAATCTGTACCTGAAGCTGGAAGTGGGTTCGCAGTCGGAGTTGTTTGCGTTGTTTATCGAGTGGTTGCGCGGGCATTGATGGCCTGACACAACCCATCACCCTGTGGGAGCGAGCCTGCTCGCGAAAGCGGTGTATCTGTCGATAACTCATCGCCTGACACTACGCCTTCGCGAGCAGGCTCGCTCCCACAAGGGGTCTCCAACAGGGCTGGTCAGCGCGCCCGCAACCGTCGCCCGACCACATCCAGCACATCACAGCCATCGCGCAACGGGATGGCGCAGAGCAATGAAAAGTCGCTGAGGATGAAGGATTCGCACTCGATCGAGCCGCGCATTGAAAGGTTTTCCAGTACCTGGGTGACGGCGCGGATTCGATAGTTGGCGGCGTCCATCAGGACGTCGAGCGGTGCGTGGGTGTCGACGAAGAGGGTGGGCATTTCACTGCAATTGCTGGTGAGTGCCATGAAGCGGTTGTCAGGGTGAGGGGTTGGTTTTTCGTAGGGGGGATCAGGATGAATGGATTTCATGCTTTCGAGCTCTCATTTAGAAAATGGAGCTGCCAAAGGCCTTTCCTACGGGCCTGGGTGGCAGCCATGTACGGGGTAGGAAATCGAGATCTGAGAGCACCTCTCGACCACGCCGAAGCGTGCCCGTACATGGCCACCGCGGCTGATCTTACGGACGCATTTGAACGGCCGCAAATCAGGCAATGGCGCCTGAGCGCTTTCAGATTCTGGAGGTTCCTACACCCCACCACTGAATTTCAGTGACCACCAAAGACTATCGATTGAGCACCTTTCAAACCAGTTCACGCAAATCGCCACATTTCGAAGGAAATCTCCGAAGACCTTGCCCGGAAATGTCCTAGGACGTGTGGAAGTTACATCCGCAAAATGGGGGAAGTGAGTTGTGGGTGAGGCACAACGGGCATGGCCGGGGGCTAGGAAAAACAGAAATGTCCTACGCCAATTGACACCCGGACCACCTCAACCACTGTGGGAGCGAGGCTGCTCGCGAAAGCGGTGTGTCAGGTAAAATGGGGTTGACTGAAACAAAGACTTCGCGAGTAA
>NZ_JBSVWS010000181.1:0-11056 GCF_054071155.1 Pseudomonas sp. SDO5532_S415
GGCGGCGGCACATTCAGCATTGATGTTGACTGACCCGACGCTTTCGCGAGCAGGCTCGCTCCCACAGGGGTTGCCGGTGTAGTTCAAGCCACCGCCGGCCGCGTAATCTGCTGCTGCGCCAATCCAATGAACGCACTCATCGCCGAGGTGATCATCGAGTCGTTGCGACGGATGAACACGGTCGAGACGTTGGCGAATTCCGGCGGCAGCGTGTGCCAGCGAATGGCATGGCGCACGCTGCAGTTTTCCGCGATGGCCTTGGGTAGCAGGGTCACGCCCATGCCCGCCGCGACGCACGACAGGATGCCGTCGAGGGTACCCAGTTCCATGATCTGATTAGGCACCAGCCCGACCTGGTAGAACCAGTTTTCCAGGGTCGAGCGATAGAAGCAGCCCGTGCGGAACACCAGCACCGTTTGCTGAGGCATCTTATCCATCAGCGCCGGCAGCGATTCGAACTGGTTACTGCTCACCAGCACCAGTTCTTCGCAAAACACTTCTTCCTGGGCCAGTGCCGAATTCTGGTGGAAGCCGCCAACGAAGGCGCCGTCCAGTCGATGGGCTTCAATCGCCTTGATCAGTTCGACCGTGGTGCCGGTCAGCAATGACAGCTGCACCTCGGGATATTGCTCGCGGTACTTGGTCAGCACTTGCGGCAAGCGGATGGCGGCGGTGGTTTCCATCGAGCCCAGCCGCAGCAGACCCGTCGGGCTGCCGGTGTCCATCAAGGCGCTGCGGCTCTCGTCGGTCAGCTGCAGGATGCGCCGCGCATAACCGAGGAAGGTCTCGCCCGCCGATGTCAGCACGACCCCGGACTTCTTGCGGATGAACAGCTCGCGATTGAGTTCGGCTTCCAGCTCTTTCACGCGCATGGTCACGTTGGACTGCACCGTGTTTACCTGCAACGCCGCGGCGGTGAAGCTGCCCAGCTCGGCCACGGCGCAGAAAATCTTCAGTTGGCGCATTTCCATGATCGTCACCATCTATCTCTAAAAGTGATTATGGCTATATTTAACGATCACTTTACGGCTGTCGACAGGGGTTAGTAAAGTGGCCCAAACCGAATAATGAGCGCCGTTCGACTGATGACACTGACTACGAAAATCGACCACGTCTTCGCCGGCGGCCTGGGGGTGTTGCAGCCCGAGGGGCAACGCACGGGCATCTTCAAGCAGCGCCACGAAGGCCCCGTCCGCTTGGCACTGCACGGGATTGTCGGTGACCAGCATGGCGACACTCGGGTGCACGGCGGTCCGGAAAAGGCGGTGCATCAGTACGCCGCGCAGAACTATCACCGACTCGCAGAGGCCTTTGCCGACAGTGCCCCGCAACTGGTGGCGGGCAGCCTGGGCGAGAACATTTCGGCGGATGGTTTATCTGAATGCAACGTGCATATCGGCGATGTGTTCCAGGTCGGCAGCACGGTGTTGCAGGTGTCCCAGCCACGCAGCCCGTGCTGGAAGATCAACCACCGCTTTAATGCCGAGCACATGTCGATGTTCGTCGCCAGGGAGCGCATCACCGGTTGGTATTACCGCGTTGTTCAGCCGGGTTTCCTGCAAGCGGGGGACCGGATCGAACTGCTGGATCGGCACACCGAACGGTTTTCCATCGACCAGTTCTGGCAGGTGCAGTTGTCGCACCGGCCGCTGATCGACGACCTGCTGGCACTGGCGGCCACCCGTGGCCTGGCCGAAGACTGGAAGCGACGCCTGTCCGAGCGGGCGAAGTATCTTCAAAAGCGCGCTTCCTGACTCCGCTTAAATGCGGAATCAAACACGTCCATCTGTGGCGAGGGAGCTTGCTCCCGTCGGGCCGCGAAGCGGCCCCAAAAGATCGCAGCCTTCGGCAGCTCCTACAGGGTCTCAACCTTGTATCAAGTAGGCACCGAACGGAACCCGATCCCGTAGCTTCTTGCATTTGCGGGGTGGGGGTTGATGCCCGGGCGGGCGATCAGGGAACCAGATTCGACATTTACCTGGAGGCGGCCAATGGCCGCGAGGAATCTCAACCTCGTCATGCGCGGGCTCCGGGTTAACGGACGCCAATTGCAAACGCTCTTGCGCAACCTCTGCTTCCCGGCGCCTTTTAACCTCTTCCTCCAACCCCTGCTGTACCGCAACAAGGCGCTCGTCGGCAGTGGGTGGGCTGTTTGACCCCTGGGCCTTCTGCGCGGCCTGGATCAATTGGAGGTTGCGATTGCGCAACGCGGTGTTGTTGCCAACCCGTATGTTGGAGCGCGCCGCCAGCGCTTCAGCCTGCTGGTACTGTCCCTGCTGAAGACGCAGCACGCCGAGGTAATGCAGGGTCGCGGGATTGTTCGGCTGGATATGCAGCGCACGCTCCAGCGTGGCGGCGGCCTGGTCCAGGTGACCTTCAGCATACTGCTGCGAGGCGGATTCAATCAGGGTGGTTGATGCGTTGTTGCTTTGGGGGGTGGCTTTTCGCTCGGCTGCGAACGAGCCAGGCGACGCGGCAGCGTACAACGCCAGGAGGAGACCGGGCAGAACACTCTTGGTTGGCATCAGGGACGGACTCGGCTGGTTCAGGATGGCACTGTCACTCCACAGGCTTTCCATTGCCCTGCGTTCACGGATGAAGGCGCTCCTATCGACCTGACCTCCCCCTTGAAGTTCCCAGGCGACCGCTATCAGGCACCGCAAAACACTAGTTCATGATTTGTGATCCATAAGATCATTAATCATCATTTTACATGATCAAGCGTCCAACCTACCTTGGCTCTGCCAGACGCATCCACATCCGCCTGGCACTTTCCCGACAACAAAAAGAGATGGCTCTTATCCACCACCAGGGGACACCCGCCATGAGCAACCAGCCAGCAGACATCGCACACTACATTCACGGCCGCGCGACACCGGGCAATTCCGGTCGCGCGCAGAACGTCACCAACCCGGCCACCGGTGCGGTCACCGGCAAGGTGGCTTTGGCCAATGTCTCTGAAGTCGACGCAGCGGTGCAGTCGGCCGCGGCCGCGTTCCCGGCCTGGTCGGCGACGCCGCCACTGCGCCGCGCGCGCATCCTGTTCAAGTTCCTGGCGTTGCTCAACGAGCACCGCGATACCCTGGCGCAGATGATCACCCGCGAACACGGCAAGGTGTTCACCGATGCCCAGGGCGAAGTGACCCGCGGTATCGAAGTGGTCGAGTTCGCCTGCGGCATTCCGCAACTGCTCAAGGGTGACTACACCGAGCAGGTCTCGACCAATATCGACAACTGGACCCTGCGCCAGGCCCTGGGTGTGGTGGCCGGCATCACGCCGTTCAACTTCCCGGTGATGGTGCCAATGTGGATGTTCCCGGTGGCCATCGCCTGCGGTAATACCTTCGTGCTCAAGCCGAGCCCGATCGATCCGTCGCCCTCGCTGCTGATCGCCGAACTGTTCAAGGAGGCCGGGTTGCCCGACGGCGTATTCAACGTGGTGCAGGGCGACAAGGAAGCGGTGGATGCGCTGCTTGATCACCCGCAAGTCCAGGCCGTGAGCTTTGTCGGTTCGACGCCGATCGCCAACTACATCTACGAGACCGGTGCCCGCCACGGCAAGCGCGTGCAGGCGCTGGGCGGAGCGAAGAACCACATGGTGGTGATGCCCGACGCTGATATCGATCAGGTGGTCGACGCGTTGATCGGCGCGGCTTTCGGTTCCGCCGGCGAGCGTTGCATGGCGATTTCGGTGGCGGTGTTCGTCGGTGATGTCGCCGACAAGGTGATGCCGAAACTGGTGGAGCGTACCCGCACACTGAAGATCCTCGAGGGCATGAACCTGGCCGCCGAGATGGGCCCGATCGTTTCGCAAGTGGCCCACCAGCGCATCACCGGTTACATCGAACAAGGCATCGCCGAAGGCGCCGAGCTGCTGGTCGACGGCCGTGGCTTTGACGGCTCGCAGGCAGGCGCTGGTTGCGCCGAGGGCTTCTGGCTCGGTGGCACGGTGTTCGATCACGTCACCCCCGAAATGAAGATCTATAAGGAAGAAATCTTCGGTCCGGTGCTGGCGTGCATGCGGGTCAAGGATTTTGCCGAGGCGGTCGATCTGGTCAACTCCCATGAGTTCGGCAACGGCACCGCGTGCTACACCCGCGATGGTCACATCGCCCGGGAATTCGCCAGCCGCATCCAGGTGGGCATGGTCGGCATCAACGTGCCGATTCCGGTGCCGATGGCGTGGCACGGGTTCGGTGGCTGGAAGCGTTCGCTGTTCGGTGACATGCACGCCTATGGCGAAGAGGGTGTGCGTTTCTACACCAGGCAGAAGTCGATCATGCAGCGCTGGCCGAACAGCATTGCCAAGGGCGCCGAGTTCGCCATGCCGACTTCCAAATAAGCATTGTCGTTTTTCGGGTGGGGAGAGCGTGTTGGCGCGGGCTGGCACGCATTCCGTATTTCCCGGGGGGGCGAGCTCCTCGCTCCCGGTTTTTTACAGAGGTGAATCGTCATGCCATTGCTCAAGTTCGACATCATCCAGGGTCGCAGCGACGAACAACTCAAGGCCCTGCTGGATGGGACGCATCAGGCCATGGTCGAGGCTTTCGACGTGCCCGCCAGTGATCGTTACCAAAGCGTCACCCAGCACCGTCCGGGGGAGTTGATACTGCATGACACGGGGCTGGGGTACACCCGTTCGGGCAACGTGGTGTTGCTGACGATGATTTCCCGACCGCGTTCACAGGCACAGAAAATTGCGTTCTACCGCTTGTTGGCCGAGCGGCTGCAAACCGACTGCGATTTGTCCCCGGATGATCTGATCGTTTCGCTGGTAGAAAACACGGATGCCGACTGGTCGTTCGGTCGTGGTCGGGCGCAATTTCTGACCGGGGAGCTTTAGTTTTTTTACTCATCACATTCAGGTGCTGACATGTCCAATCCTCTGTTGTCCCTTCTGAACATCGAACTGCCGATCATCCAGTCGCCGATGGTGGGTGTCTCTACCCCCAAACTCGCGGCAGCGGTGTCCAACGCCGGCGGGCTCGGTTCCATCGGCATCGGCGCGAGCAACGTCGAACAGGCGCGGGCCATGTTGCGCGAGACGGCTGCACTGACGGACAAGCCCTTCAATGTGAACCTGTTCTGCCACGCGCCTGCGGTGCAGGACAGCGTGCGCGAAAGCCAATGGCTGAATTTCCTTGCGCCATTTTTTGCAGAATTCGACGCCGCTGCGCCAACGTCATTGCGAGAGATCTACACCTCGTTCGTTGAAGACGAAGGCATGTTGCAGATGCTGCTGGAAGAACAACCCGCCGTCGTCAGCTTCCATTTCGGTTTGCCGCCACAATCGGCCATCGATGCGCTCAAGGACGCCGGCATCGTCCTGCTGTGTTCCGTGACCAGCCTGGCTGAAGCGCAACAGGCAGAACGTGCCGGTGTGCATGCGCTGGTGGCACAAGGTTACGAAGCCGGAGGACATCGAGGCGTGTTCGATCCGCAACAGGACAGCGAGATGGGTACCTTCGCCCTGGTGCGCGTGCTGGCCGATGCCTGCCGGCTGCCGGTGATCGCGGCGGGCGGCATCATGGACGGCGCCGGCATCAAGGCCGCCCTGCAACTGGGCGCAGGCGCCGCACAGTTGGGCACGGCGTTCATTCTGTGCCCCGAATCCTCCGCCAGCGCTGCCTATCGCGAAGCCCTGAAAGGCCCGCGCGCGCATCGGACCCAGGTCACCAGCGTTATCTCCGGTCGTCCTGCCCGGGGTATGGTCAATCGTAACTTCACCAGCCTTGAGGCCAATGCCCCGGCGTTGCCCGACTATCCGATCGCCTACGACGCCAACAAAGCGCTGAACGCCGCCGCAGCGGCCAAGGCCGACAGCGAATTCGCCGTGCAATGGGCCGGGCAGGGCGCACCTCTGGCCCGGGAAATGCCGGCGGCGGCACTGGTGAATTTGCTCGCCGCCGAAATGAACGCCTGACACCAATCTCCTGTGGGAGCGAGCCTGCTCGCGAAGGTGGTCAACGATGACGCGGGAAGCCTGAATCACTCAGGCTATTCGCGAGCAGGCTCGCTCCCACCGTTGCCGGATCAGTCAATCGCCGTCCCCAACACCTCAACGATCCGCCGGGCAATGTGTTCGACGTGGGTCTCCAGCGCAAAGTGTCCGGTGTCCAGCAACTCGACAACCGCATTCGGATTGTCGCGCTTGAAAGCCTCGGCCCCCGGTGGAATGAAGAACGGATCGCCTTTACCCCAGATGGCCAACGTTGGCACCCGGGCATCACGGAAGAACTGCTGAAACGCCGGATACAGCTTCAGGTTGTACTGATAGTCATAGAACAGATCGAGCTGGATGTCCTTGTTCCCCGGGCGCTCCAGTAGCAGGGCATCGAGGTAATACGCCTCGGGAGCGATGGCGTCCGGGTTGCTCACGCCTTCCGCGTACTGCCAGCGGGTGCCTTCCAGATGCAGGATGGCATCCTTAATCACCTGGCGATTTTCGCTCGATGGATCAGCCCAGTACTGGCGGATCGGTGCCCAGGCCTCACCCAGACCTTCCAGGTAAGCATTGCCGTTCTGGGAAATGATCGCGCTGACCCGCTCAGGGTGAGCCAGTGCCAGACGCAGACCTGTCGGCGCACCGTAATCGAAGACGTACAGGGCGTAACGCTTGAGATCGAGCGCATCGACGAACGCCTCAAGGGTATTGCCGATGGCGTCGAAGGTGTAGACGTAGTCGCGCTCGGCCGGAACCTCGGTGAAGCCGAACCCCGGCAGATCCGGCGCAATCAGGCGGTATTTGTCGGCCAGCAGCGGGATCAGGTCGCGGAACTGATGGGACGAACTGGGGAAACCGTGCAACAGCAGCAACACCGGTGCATCCGCCGCGCCGGCTTCGCGATAGAAAACCCGGACACCGTCGGCTTCGACGAATTTGTAGGCAACGCGGGTAGGTTGGGGCGATGACATGGCTGGCACTCCTGTAACTGATTAAATGTGATTATTACGGTTACTGAGCTTTATTGTGCACAGCTTTTGTAACTGGTCAAATTAATTTTATAGGTTACAATTGCTGCATTGATGCCCGGGATGAATTCCATGACTGTCACCGACGTAATGCCTGATCTGCCTTCACCCTTTGTCCTGGCCGATCATTCGGCGCTGGACTTGTTGAACACGCAGATGATGGTCGAAGGGCAAAAACGCGACCTTCTGCAGAACGACGCGCAGGCCGCCCAATGGCTGGAGCAGACCGGCTTGGGCCTGGGTGTGGAAACTGGCGACGGTCGCTTGCTCGGTGAACTGCGGGCGCTGCGCGAAAGCATCGAAAGCCTGATCGTTGCCCGTCGCGAAAACCGTTCGGCGGATCCGGCGGCGCTGAACAGGTTCCTGCTCGGCGCTGTGCCTCAGCTGGTGTGGCAGCAGCCCGGATCGCCCGAGCTGGATCGCTTCCATCAACCGGACTTGATGAGCCAGCAGCTGAGCAGGCTGGCCTACGCCGCCGCCGAGTTGCTGGCCGAAGGCGATTTCAACCTGGTGCGTAAATGCGAAAGCGCGGAGTGTTCACTGATGTTTTATGACCGTACCAAAGCCCATAAACGGCGCTGGTGCAGCATGGCGCTGTGCGGTAACCGGCATAAGGTTGCCGAGTTCCGCAAGCGTCGTCAGGGCGTGTGAACCGGCGACCGATCATGCCCGTGATCGGCCGCGGCGAGGGAGGGGATAACGCTTAAAAGTCCACGGTCGCCGACAATTTCAGCGTCCGGGGCTCACCCTGGGTCAGGTAGTTGTTGGCCGTCGAGGCCGAAGACCAGTACGCCTTGTTCGCCACGTTTTCGACGTTGGCGCGCAGGGTGATGTACTTGTCGTCGGCCTTGAAGCCATAGCGGGCGCCGAGGTCGACGCGGGTCCAGGCCGGGATGCTCAGGGTGTTGGACGCGTTCACGTATTCACCTCCGGTGCGCAACAGGCGCCCGTTGAGCGCTGCACCCTGAATGCCCGGAACGTCCCAGTCCGCGCCCAGGTTGTACTGGAAGCGCGGCACGCCGGCAGCACGATTGCCGTCATTGAGGCCGTTGGAGGTTTTCTTCTGTTCGGTGTCCATCCAGGTCGCCCCGGCCAGCACGCGCAAGCCATCCAGCGGTTCGCCGAACACGTTCAGTTCCACACCCTTGTTCACTTGCTCGCCGTCGACGCTGAAGGTTGGCAGACGCGCGCCGGCCGCGGTCGAGGTCGAGCTGTTCGGCATCTCGATGCGGTACACGCCCAGCGTCGCGCCGAAACTGTTCCAGTCGAGCTTGACCCCGGCCTCTGTCTGTTTGCTGCGGTTGGGGGCGAACACTTCGCCGGGGTTGGTGACCCCGGTGGTCGGCGCGGTCGGGCCTTGTTGCAGGCCTTCGATGCGGTTGGCGTAGAACGACACATGCTCCCACGGTTTGATGACCAGGCCGTAGACCGGCGTGGTGATTGACTCTTCGTAATTGGCAGTGCGCGCGCCGCTGGTGGTGTTCCACGCATCGGCTTCGAGGGTCTGGCGGCGCACGCCGAGGGTCAGCAACACGCGATCATCAATGAAGCCCAGGGTGTCGGAAACAGCGGCGCTCTTGACCCGGGTTTTGCCGACGATGCGCGGGTCATGGATATCGCTGCCGAAATAGGTATTGGTCGGGCGCGGCACTTGCACCGGGTTGTACAGGTTGCCGTTCGGGCGGTTGGCCACCAGGATCGCTTCGAACGCCGAGCGCTGTTCGCCCCAGGTGCCGGACAAGCCGAAGTTCATCTGGTGCGTGACCGGGCCGGTAGTGAAGTGGCCGTTCACCCCGGCGATCGCGCTTTTGTTGTCTTCGTCATGGGGCGAATAGAGAAAGCCGACCTTACCGCTGCCGTCGTTGCCGACATACAGCGAGGAATACTGACCGTTTTCCCGGGTGTGCTTGGCGCCACCACCGGCGTAAGCAGTCCAGTTGTCGTTGAGGTCGTACTCGGCGTTGACCATCCCGTAGGTGTCTTCCAGCTCCGACCAGGTCCAGTCCTGGGCGTAGTTGTCCTTGGCCGACGGCGCATGCGGGACCTTGGTGCCGTTGGGATAGACCACGGAACGACCATTGTTGATGCGCTGTTTCTGATAGCCCAGGTCGGTGGAGACCCGCAGGCGTTCGCCGCGATAATCCAGGCCGACGGCGACCAGTTGCGAGTGTTCGGATTCATCATCGACGGCGGTGTCGCCACCGTGATTGGCGAGGTTGACCCGGGCGCCGAAACGGTTGTCTTCGCCAAAGCGCTGACCGAGGTCGATGTGCCCGCCGACCTGGCTGTCACTGGCGTAGTCCAGGGTTACGCTGCGGGTCGGGGTGTCCTGGGCGCGTTTGGGTACCAGGTTGACGCTGCCGCCAATGCCGCTGCCGGACGGTGCCACACCATTGATGAAAGCGTTCGGGCCCTTGAACAGCTCGACCCGCTCCAGCGCCTCGGTGGTGATGATCTGCCTTGGCAACACGCCGTACAGGCCATTGAACGAAATGTCGTCGGTGGTCAGCGGCAACCCGCGAATGGTGAACACCTGTGAGAAGTTGCCGAAGCCGGCGGACTGGCGCACCGAGGCATCGTTGAGCAGCACATCGCCCACGGTGCGCGCCTGCTGATCCTCGATGGTCTTGGCGGTGTAGCTGACCACGCTGAACGGCACGTCATTGATGTCGCGATTGCCCAATACCCCCAGGCGCGCCGACCGCGCCACCTGGCCGCCGGCATAGGTATCGGCCGCTGCGGTGTTCACGCCGTTCACCGTGGTCGCACCCAGCTCCAATGCCGCGCCGCTGTCGACCTGCGGTGCCACCGTGTAGCTGTCGGCACCGGTGTTGATCAGCGAATACCCGCTGCCCTGCAACAACCGGGCGAAACCCGACTGCACACTGTAGTTGCCTTGCAGACCGGCGCTTTGTTGATCATTGAGCAGGTTGGCATCGAACGACAGCAGCACCCCCGATTGTGCCGCGAATTGCGCCAACACACTGGCCAAAGAACCCGCGCCGATGGCGTAGCTGCGCGTGGCCGCGCTTTGCGTGGTGTCGGCAGCCAGGGCACTGTGAACCGGACCCATGGCGGTCAGCGCGATGGCCAGGCTCAAAGCGCTCAAGGGGAGGCGGGCGGGACGGACGCTGGAAAGGTACTGCGGCGATCTGGATGTCATGCGGCATGCCTGTGGATGCAAAGGAAAAATGAGAATTCCCCTACACACCGAACGACAGCGAAAAAGGTATCAGCGAAAAGCAGAAATAATGTCAGGCGACGAACCGGGCCTGTGTATCTGAACGTATCTCCTTTGCCGACAGCTACTTGCGCATACAAAAACAGGCCCTGCGCGACACGAACGCGATACACGGCGACCGCGTAATGGAGCTGCCCACAACGGCACTGCCCACAAAGCACCCCGCGCGCTTTTTACCCCGCGCTCATTGGAGAACTGCGATGTCCCGAAATAACAAGTCCAAAACCGCCACCTTGCTCGGCGCTGCCTTCGTCGCCGCGACACTGACCGCGTTCGCCGGCCTGTCCCAGGCCCAGGAAACCAAACCAGCCGCCAACGCCGGCCAGGCCCCTGCCAAGAGTTGGCAGACAGGCATCAGCCGTACCGACCTGGTGCGCCGCGATCTTGATGTAGAAGGCCGTGAAGTCATTCAGGTGCGGGTCGATTTCGAACCGGGCGTCGTATCGCCGAAACACTCGCACCCTGGCGTTGAAGTGGCCTATGTGATTGAAGGGACGTTCGAGTACGAACTCGAAGGTCAGCCAAACGTCATCCTCAAGGCGGGCGAATCCCTGTACATCCCGGCCGGCACCGCCCATGTCGCGAAGAACATCGGCAAGGAAAAGGCTTCGGAACTGGCGACCTACATCGTCAAGAAAGATACGCCGCTGCTGATCCTGAAGTAGTAAGTTCCTGTCGCACATGAACCCACCTGAATCGTCCGATTCAGGTGGGTTGGTGTACATATCCGTTTCTTCGGTGATCAAAAGCCCAAGCGAACATCCAATTGTGGGAGCGAGCCTGCTCGCGAAGGCGATTTATCAATCAACATTGATGTCGACTGAAACGCCCCCCTCTCGAGCA
>NZ_JBSVWS010000182.1:0-10894 GCF_054071155.1 Pseudomonas sp. SDO5532_S415
ACCTGTGAACACACAATGTGTGAACAATTGAGATCAACTGTGGGAGCGAGCCTGCTCGCGAAGGGGGCAGCCAGGGCGATATGAAAATCAGGGCAATGGCGAGAAAGGCGTACGCCCGTCGGCACTCTGCAATTCCATCAGGTATTTGCGGAAAATTTGCCCAAGCACCTGAGTGGCGACTTCCAGTTCTTCGCGGGGCATTTTCTCGGTGACTTCGTCGGCGGTGTCCAGTGCGTCTTCAGCGCCGTTGACCGCGGCCATTTTCAGCAGGATGTAAGCCTGAACGTTGTTGGCCGGGACACCTTCGCCGTGGAAGAACATGGAGCCGAGCTTGAATTGCGCCTGGGCGTGGCCTTGCAGCGAGGCCTTTTCGAAGTAGCTCAGGGCTTGATTGAGGTCGCGCGGCGCATTTTTGCCTTCGTAGTAGAACTCACCCAACTCGTATTGCGCTTGCGCATCCCCTTCATCCGACGCTTTCTGGCAGGCGGCCAGCGCCTGTGCCAGGTCTTGCGGCTGGGTATTGAGGGTGCAGCGACCCATCGCTGGGATTAACAACGAGTTACCGCCTGCTTGTGCGAGCGCGAGCAGGGGCTGAAGGAGCAACAGGCAGCCCAGTGAAAGGGCGCGGCCGGTGCGGTTCATGGGAATCGACTTACCTCTGAAGGGCGCGCGGACCCATCGAGGGGATCCAATAAGCGCGCATTATGAAATAAGCAGGGCCAACCTTACAAAGTCTTTACTCGTTTTTCTGCTGCGAGGGAAATATATCGCCCTGTTTGCGGGGGATTAATGGCAGATGAGTAGGAAAAAGCGTTGGAATGTAGGTGAAAGCTGACGCTGGCGATGGCCAACGTCAGCGTTTCGAGCATTACTTCAAGGCAGCAAATGCGCGCTCGGCGGCATCCAGCGTCAGTTTCAGCTCGGCTTCGCCGTGGGCGATCGAGGTGAAGCCGGCTTCGAAGGCGCTCGGTGCCAGGTACACACCGCCTTCCAGCATCAGGTGGAAGAAGCGGCCGAACAGGGCGGCATCGCTGGCCATGACGTCATCGAAAGTCACGATGTCGTCGGCACCGCTGAAGTACAGGCCGAACATGCCACCGGCCTGGGTGGTCACGAATGGAATGCCCGCCGCATCCGCACGCACTTGCAGGCCATCGAGCAGGCGAGTGGTGTAGTCGGTCAGCTCGGCGTGGAAACCCGGACGGCTGATCAGGCGCAGGGTGGTCAGGCCGGCCGCCATCGCCAGCGGGTTGCCGGACAAGGTGCCGGCCTGGTAAACCGGGCCCAGCGGGGCGATGCGCGACATGATTTCGCGTTTGCCGCCGAAGCAGCCCACCGGCATGCCGCCGCCGATGATCTTGCCGAAGGTGGTCAGGTCCGGCGTTACGCCGTAGTGGGCCTGGGCACCGCCGAGGGCAACGCGGAAACCGGTCATCACTTCGTCGAAGATCAGTACTACGCCGTGCTTGTCGCACAAAGTGCGCAGGCCTTCGAGGAAGCCGGGGGCCGGTGGCACGCAGTTCATGTTGCCGGCTACGGGCTCGACGATGATGCAAGCCACGTCCTGGCCGACCTCGGCGAGCATGGCTTCAACCGCGTCGATGTCGTTGAACGGCAGGGTCAGGGTGTGTTTGGCGAACGCCGCCGGAACACCGGCCGAGCTTGGGACGCCTTGAGTCAAGGCGCCGGAACCGGCCTTGACCAGCAGGCTGTCGGAGTGGCCGTGGTAGCAGCCTTCAAATTTGATGATGCTATCGCGACCGGTGAAACCACGGGCCAGGCGGATCGCGCTCATGGTCGCTTCGGTGCCGGAGCTGACCATGCGCACCATTTCCATCGACGGCACCAGCGAGCAGACCAGATCAGCCATCTGGGTTTCCATCTCGGTCGGGGCACCGTAGGACAGGCCGTGCTCAAGCTGCTTGCGCACGGCGTCCAGCACGTCCGGATGGCTGTGGCCCAGAATCATCGGGCCCCAGGAACCGACGTAATCCACATAGCGTTTGTTGTCTTCGTCGGTGACGTAGGCGCCTTCGGCGTGCTTGAAGAACAGCGGCGTGCCGCCAACACTTTTGAACGCACGAACCGGCGAATTCACACCGCCGGGAATGTGTTTCTGGGCATTGGCAAACAGAGTTTCGGAACGAGACATGATCGGGCTCTCAGACTTTTAGCTAATTAATAGAAAGCAGTTCGTTGAATGCGCGGGCGCGGCGAGTCACTTCAGCCGTGCTCTCGGCGCCGAACAGGCCATGCACCACGGCCAGCAGGTCGACCCCGTGGGCCACCAGCGGGGCCGCATTGTCGAGGGTGATGCCACCAATCGCGCAGATCGGCAGGTGCAACCGCTGGCGGGCCTGATCGAGCAGGTCGAGGCTGCAGGTCGGGGCGCCGGGTTTGGTATTGGAGTTGAAGAAGCGGCCGAAGGCGACATAACTGGCGCCTTCCTTGGCGGCCTGTTCGGCGAGTTCAAGTTGCGCGTGGCAAGTCGAACCGATGATGGCCTTGGAGCCTAGCAGTGCGCGGGCCGGGGTCAGCGGACCGTCGGTCTGCCCCAGGTGCACGCCGACGTTCAGGCGTGCGGCCAGTTCGGCGTCGTCATTGATGATCAGCCGGGTCTTGTAGCGTTCGCACAGTTCACGCAAGGCTTCGGCTTCACGCAGGCGGCGGGCATCATCGTTGCTCTTGTCGCGGTATTGCAGCAGGGTGACGCCGCCTTCCAGCGCTGCCTCCACATACTGAAGCAATCTACCGTCCAGTAGATGGCTGTCGGTAATGGCGTACAGACCACGTAGTTTCATCGGACAGCCCTCATGGCGTTACGAACAGAAGTCCAGTGGCAGGCGGCGCGGCACGAACTGGCCTTTACCCAACTGCTCGGCATCGCGCAGGGTGCGCCACGTGTAGTTAAGCGCGGTCTGCACGGCACTGGCGAGGTTTTCACCTTGGGCCAGACGGCCGGCGAGGGCGCTGGCCAAGGTGCAGCCGGAACCGTGATAGCTGCCGGGCAAGCGCTGGCAGGTATAGGTCTGGCGCAGGCCATCGCGGCTGTAGAGGCGATTGTGGATTTCGGTCTCGTCGCCATGGCCACCGGTGATCAGCAGGTGTTTGACGAACGGCAGTAGTTTTTCAGCGCACTCGTCCGCGGTGCCTTCAGGCAGTTCGGCGAGAATTCGGGCTTCGGGGAGGTTGGGGGTGGCGATGATCGACAGGGGCAGCAGGCGTTCGCGCATGGCGTAGCCAACTTCGTCCTTGCCCAGGCGTCCGCCGCCGCCGGCGCGCAACACCGGGTCGCAGACCACTGGCAAATGCGGGTGCGCCGAAAGCAGTTCGACAACGGTGTCGACCATTTCCAGGGAACCGAGCATGCCCAGTTTGACGGCTGCGACTTCGGAGTCGTTGAGCACGGCATTGGCCTGGGCCAACACCCACTCACGGTCGAGGACGCGGAAGTCAGTGACATTGACGGTGTCTTGCACGGTCAGGGCGGTGACGGCCGGAGCCGCATGGCAACCCTGGGCGAGCAGGGCTTCGATATCTGCCTGCAAGCCGGCGCCACCACTGGGGTCGTGGCCGGAGAGACAGAGGACAACGGGGCGAGAGCTGTAGATATTCATGGTGCGCGAGCTTACCACCAAACATCTTTTTTCGGGTGTGGTGTCATCCTGTCCAGCCGATACATTTGTGGCGAGGGAGCTTGCTCCCGTTGGGCTGCGAAGCGGCCCCAAAACATTCTGTCCGTTACACCGTGCCATTGGAATTTGCGACAGCTTCGCAGTCGAGCGGGAGCAAGCTTCCTCGCCACAGAGGTTCGGCGTTTCACACGTTGACTGGCGAAACAGCTCTATCTCAATAACCGTCGCTGGAACGCCCGTGCTAGAGCCTTTTCAGGAAAAATTTAGATAGTGCTCAATGGCCATCAACGGCTATGCTAGAGTGGATCCAAACCAATAACAGGTAACACCGGTTTTACGTCTACTCAAAGGGAATGGGGGCTTCCTGACGGAACCGGAAAGGCCACGCTGGGGCATAAATGCGCTATTTGCTGATGTTGCTGTTGTGTTTGCCCCTCCTGGCGAACGCCGTCGAATTCGATGAGTTCACTCAAAGCCTCCCCCTGGGCCGAACTCTGCAGGTGTTTGAAGATGCCGGTGGTCAGGCGAGCATCGCAGATGTGCGCGCGCTGGCCGCGGCCGGCAACTTCAAACTTCACGACAAGGCCACCCTCAACGCCGGGTATTCGCGTTCGGTGTACTGGCTGAAAATCGACCTGCATTACCGTCCGACCAACCCGACGGCGCAACGGACCTGGCTGCTGGAACTGGCCTATCCGCCCCTCGATCACCTTGACCTGTACCAGCCCGATGCGGTCGGCAACTATCAACGGGTTCGCCAGACCGGCGATGCCTTGCCGTTTTCCAGTCGCGAAATCCGCCAGAACAACTACCTGTTCAATCTGGATTTCACTCCCGACCAAACGCAAACCCTGTATCTGCGCCTGCAAAGCCAGGGCTCGATCCAGGCGCCGGTCACGCTGTGGTCGAGCACCGCCTACCTCGAAGCGCAGCCGGTCAGGCTTTACGTGTTGGGGCTGATCTACGGTGTATTGCTGGGAATGCTGGTCTACAACCTGTTCATCTACCTCAGCGTGCGGGATACCAGCTACCTCTATTACATCTTCTACATCGCCTCGTTCGGCTTGTATCAGCTTTCGGTGAATGGCGCGGCCGTGCAGTATTTCTGGCCGGACAATCCCTGGTGGGCCAACGCGGCGACGCCGTTTTTCATTGGCTGTGCCGGACTGTTCGGCAGCCAGTTCGCCCGCAGTTTCTTGCAGACGGCCACTCACAGTCGCTGGCTTGACCGCTTGTTGCTGGCGTTGGTGGTGTTCAGTGCACTGGTGGTCGGGTTATCGCTGATGACCAGTTATGCCCTGGCCTTGCGCCTGGCGACGGCCCTGGCACTGACCTTCACGGTGGTGATTTTTGCCGCGGGGATTTTCGCCTGGCTGCGCGGGCTGCGGGTCGCGCGCTATTTCATCATTGCCTGGTCGGCCTTTTTGCTCGGCGGCATCATCAACACCCTGATGGTCCTGGGTTATCTGCCGAACGTGTTCCTGACCATGTATTCCAGCCAGATCGGCTCGGCCATCGAAGTGGCGCTGCTGTCGCTGGCCCTGGCCGACCGCATCAATGCCATGCGCGAGCAACAGGCGCAAACCCTGCTCGACGCCGGGCAAAAGCTGGAAGTCCTCAACCAGCAACTGGCCCGCAGTAACCAGCTCAAGGACGAATTCCTCGCGACCCTGACCCATGAGTTGCGCACGCCCATGAACGGCGTGATCGGTTCGCTGGAGCTGATGCAAACCGTCGAAATGGACCCGGAACTGGAGCAATACCAACAAACCGCCGCCGGGTCGGCGCGGGACATGATGCGCATGGTCAATGGCATTCTCACGCTGACCGAGTTGCAGGCCGGCAAGCTCAAGGCTTCCCCGTCGACGTTCAGTCTGCGTAGCGTGGTCGAGGCATTGCGCGTGCAATTTGAAGGTAATGCTTCCAGCAAGTCTCTGGATTTCAAGGTCGATGTGGCGCCGGGCGTACCGGATCGCTTGCACGGCGACAGTGCCAAGTTGGCGCAATGCCTGGAATGCCTGCTGGATAACGCTATCAAGTTCACCCGCGTCGGTGGTCTGGCGCTACGGGTGACCGGGAAAACGGTCAGTTCCGATCGGCTGGCGTTGTCCTTCGCGGTAATCGACACCGGCATCGGCTTTACCGATCTGGGCGAGGCGACGATGTACCAACGGTTCTTCCAGCTCGATGGTTCAATGACGCGCGAGTACGGTGGTCTGGGCGTGGGTCTGGCGATCTGCCGGCAATTGGTCGAGTTGCTCGGCGGCCGTCTGACGCACCGTTCCGAGCCCGGTCGCGGCAGTCGTTTCCAGCTCGACGTCGAGTTCGAATTCCCGGCGATCGAGGCTCCATCAGTACCCTTCATGACGCGCGACTTTCCGCGTCTGCGGCTACCGCAGGATTGCACCGTGCTGTTGGTGGATGACAACAACATCAATCAATTGGTGATGCGCGGCATGTTGCTCAAGCTCGGGTTCCGGGTGCGGACCGCAGACAACGGCATCGCTGCGCTCGAGTTCCTGCAGCGTGAAACCTTTGATGCGGTGTTGCTCGATAGTCAGGTGCCACCCATGGAGGGTGTGTCCGTCTGCTGCCAGATCCGGGCATTGCCGGGCTGTGCCGAGTTGCCAGTCTTCATGATCGCCCAAGGCGCGGATCGGGAACGTTGCCCGACGGGCGCGCTGATCGACTGCCTGAGCAAGCCGGTAAAATTCGAAGACTTGCAGGCAGCGCTCTATCGCCGGGTGCTCTGTCCGAAACAGGGCGAAAGCGCCGACAGTTAGGCAGATATGACACTTTGTTCGGCCAAGGGGCGGTGCTTAACTGAAATCCCTTGGCTGACCAAAGGAGCCCCGTCATGAACCTGCATCAGTTCGCCGAAACCCACGAAGTCACCAACCAGCCACCGTCACTGGACGGCGCCAACCTGTATCGCATCGATTTGCCGCTGCAGGAGTGGTCGCGGCGTTTCGGGGCCGGCTGGGCCGAGTCGCGGATCGAGGCTTACGGCGCGCTGGCCGGTGGGCCGCTGATGGAAGCGGGATTCCTGGCCAACCAGAACAAACCGCTATTCAACAGTCATGACCGCTATGGCCACCGCATCGATCTGGTGGAGTTTCACCCGGCCTATCACCAACTGATGCGCGCGGCGATCGAACATGGCCTGACCTCATTGCCCTGGGCGCATCCGCAGGACGGCGCTCACGTCGCCCGCGCGTCCATGACGTATCTGCACAGCCAGGCGGAAGCCGGCAGCGGTTGCCCGCTGACCATGACCTTCGCCAGTGTCCCGGCGCTGCGCCTGCAACCGGACCTGGCGGATAAATGGCTGCCCAAGATCCTCGCCACCGAGTACGACCCGCGTAACGTCGGCATGGCCCACAAGGCGGGTGTCACCATCGGCATGGCCATGACCGAAAAACAGGGCGGCACCGATGTCCGGGCCAACACCACCAAGGCCTATCCGGTGGGGGCCAGCGGTCCTGGCCAGGCCTATGAACTGGTGGGGCACAAATGGTTCTGCTCGGCGCCGATGTGCGATGCCTTCCTGACCCTGGCGCAGACCGACAAGGGCCTGACGTGCTTCCTGTTGCCGCGCCATCGCCCGGATGACACGCGTAACCAGTTCTATATCCAGCGCCTGAAAAACAAACTCGGCAACTGCTCCAACGCCTCCAGCGAAGTGGAGTTCCGTGGTGCGCTGGCATGGATGGTCGGCGAAGAAGGCCGGGGCGTTCCGACCATTATCGAAATGGTGGCCATGACCCGATTCGATTGCATGGTCGGCTCAAGTGCCTTGATGCGCCAGGCGCTGACCCAGGCCAGCCATCACTGCGCCCACCGCATGGTCGGCGGCAAGTTGCTCAGTGAACAACCCCTGATGCAAAACGTGCTGGCCGACCTGGCGCTGGAAAGCGAGGCGGCCTTGGCCTTGAGCCTGCGCATGGGTCGGGCGCTGGATCATCTGGATGATTCCCGGGAAGCGAAATTCGCCCGACTGGTGACGGCGGTAGGCAAGTACTGGATCTGTAAACGTGCGCCGGCCATGATCAACGAAGCCGCCGAATGCATGGGCGGTGCCGGTTATGTCGAAGACAGTATCCTGCCGCGTCTTTACCGTGAGGCACCGGTAAATTCGACGTGGGAAGGCTCCGGCAACGTGCAATGCCTCGATGTACTGCGGGCCCTGTCGAAAGAACCGGGTGTGTTGGATGCATTGTTCAGCGAATTGGGCGACGGCCATGGTGACAAGCGCCTGGCTGCTCACATCACTCAGTTGCAGGCGGCGTTCAAGGACACCGACGACATCCAGTATCGCGCCCGGCAACTGACCGAGGATATTGCGCTGGGTCTTCAGGCCAAGTTGTTGCTGGAGGCGGGGAATTCGGCGGTCAGTGATGCATTTATCGCCAGTCGTCTGAATGGAGGAGGCCGGGTTTATGGCGCGCTGCCGCGTGGGCTGGATGTGGAAGCAATCGTCGCCCGCTCGACCCCGCAGGGTTTCTGAGACCACACCGGCCCCTGTGGGAGCGGGCTTGCCCGCGATAGCGGCCGGTCAAACAACATGGATGTTGGATGTGAAACCGTAATCGCGGGCAAGCCCGCTCCCACAGGGATTATCTGTGTCTCATATATTGAGGCGCATCCAACACACCACTGTTCCCGTGAAGCGACGATGCAGGCAAGATGAAGCTCTGCAAGTCAGAACACAGGATGCTGATCGTGACCGAAGCTTTTATTGTCGTTCAAACCGCCGAGCAAGCCGTGGATCGGCTTGCGCTCTTGCACAATCGTGCGACCACCGCGCTGAGTCAGGCGCTCAAGCGCTATCTCAAGGATCGTGTCGAGCCGGATGCCGAGCAGCGGGCAATGTTTCGTTATCCCGAGCTGCGCCTGACCTACCACTGCCAGGGTGAAGTCCCGCAGACCACCCGCGCTTACGCCAAGGTCCAGCTGCCGGGCACCTACAGGGTCACCGTCACTCATCCCTCCGCTTTCCGTAAGTACCTGCTGGAACAGCTGGTGCCATTGATGCACGACTTCACCGTGACCGTGGAGGTCGGGGTCAGCGAGCAGAACATTCCTTATCCATACGTGGTCGAGCAGGGCGACGAACTGGCCGGTTCCGGTGTCACCGCCGCCGTGCTGGCGCGGGTGTTCCCGAGTACCGACCTGTCGGCGGCGTCCGATGGCATTGCCGATGGCCTGTACGATTGGGAAAACACCGATCCGCTGCCGCTGGCGCTGTTCGACGCAGCGCGGGTGGACTTCTCCCTGCGCCGCCTGGTGCATTACACCGGCAGTGATTGGCGCCATGTGCAGCCGTGGATCCTGCTGACCAACTATCACCGTTACGTCGACCAGTTCATCGTCCATGGCCTGGAGCAGTTGCGCAGCGACCCGCGTTTTGTGCGCATGGTGCTGCCGGGCAACGTGATCATCGAAAAGAGCATGGACCACGGCGAAGCCTCGGCCATTGCCGCCGGTGTGGTCTGGCACCGTTACCAGATGCCGGCCTATCACCTGATCGCCACCGACGGCCACGGTGTGACGCTGGTGAACATCGGTGTCGGCCCGTCCAACGCCAAGAACATCACCGATCACCTGGCCGTGCTGCGTCCGCATTGCTGGTTGATGATCGGCCACTGCGGTGGCTTGCGTCAGTCGCAGACAATCGGCGACTACGTACTGGCTCACGCTTACATGCGCCGTGACGGGATTCTCGACCGCGTGGTACCGCCGAACATTCCGATCCCGGCCCTGGCCGAAGTGCAGATGGCCTTGCAGCAGGCGGCGGCCAACATCACCGGCGAACATGGAGATGAGCTGAAGAAACGCCTGCGCACCGGCACCGTGCTGACCTACGACGACCGCAACTGGGAACTGCGCTGGGCCCAGGAGCGACCGCTGATCAACCTGTCCCGCGCCGTGGCGGTGGACATGGAAAGCGGCACCATCGCCGCCCAGGGCTATCGCTTGCGGGTGCCCTATGGCACGTTGCTCTGCGTCTCGGACAAACCGCTGCACAGCGAAATCAAGCTGCCGGGTTCGGCCAACGCGTTCTACGAGCGTGCGGTCAGCCAGCATTTGAAAATCGGCATCGAAGCGGTGGACCTGCTACGTACGGAACTCAACTCGTTGCATTCGCGCAAACTGCGCAGCTTCGACGAGCCACCGTTCCGCTGACAGTCATGGTCATTTGGCGGTCAGGCCACTAGCATAGTGAGCCCTGACCGTTAGATGTTCCTTTGCTCATGTCTCGTCCTCAACGTCCTGTTTCCCGCCGCCCTGGCGTGAAGCCATCTCCTTCAGCAACGCGCCGTGTCGCCAAGGCGCCGCCGGCCGAGCCGAAACTGATCCTGTTCAACAAACCGTTCGACGTGCTGACGCAGTTCAGCGACGGCGACGGGCGCGCGACGCTCAAGGACTTTATCGAGATTCCCGGGATTTACCCGGCAGGAAGGCTGGACCGCGACAGCGAAGGCTTGCTGTTGCTGACCAACGACGGCCAACTTCAGGCACGCATCGCCGACCCCAGGCACAAACTGGCCAAGACCTACTGGGTACAGGTCGAAGGCGAGCCGAGTGTCGAGCAGCTGCAGCGTTTGCGTGATGGTGTGGAGTTGAACGACGGCATGACTTTGCCCGCCGATGCGCGGCAACTGGAGGAGCCCGCGTTGTGGCCGCGCATTCCGCCGGTACGCTTTCGCAAAAGCGTGCCGACGAGTTGGCTGGAATTGGTGATTCGCGAAGGTCGCAACCGGCAGGTGCGGCGCATGACAGCGGCGGTCGGGCTGCCAACGTTGCGGCTGGTGCGAGTCAGGATCGGCGACTGGACGATCGAAGGGCTCGATCAGGGCCAGTGGAAGGAAGTGCCGGCGCGGTTATAGCGTGCCGGTTTCGATCAGGCCGATCACTACACTCTTGATGATGAATGCTGCCACGCCAAGGCCCAGCACGAAGAACAGAATGAACGAACCGAAGCGCCCGGCCTTGGACTTCTTCGCCAGATCCCAGACGATGAAACCCATGAAAATGATCAGAATGCTGACCAGTCCGGTCATCATCCACTCTTCGAATACTGCAGGATCCATCGGACATCTCCAGCGTGGGCGGGGCTAAAAGGCGCTGGAGTATAAGGCATGGCGGGTGCGTAAGGTGCGGGTCTGCGGCAGTGTGTCGCAGCTATTCGTCGCTTGTGCGGGCCTCTTCGCGAGCAGGCTCGCTCCCACAGGGATCTCACATGCACTGAAGATCCA
>NZ_JBSVWS010000183.1:0-10883 GCF_054071155.1 Pseudomonas sp. SDO5532_S415
GGATATACGGTCAACTGTGGGAGCGAGCCTGCTCGCGAATGAGGGCACCGCAGTCTAAGGGATCAACGGTTCAGCGGCGCAACAAACCGGCTTTTCGCCACGCTGAAAATGCCGGGCTCATCGCTGTCGACGATCTTGAAGCTGATGCTCTGCGAGCTGCTGCTTGGCCGTTCCGTCGTCATCGCCACTGATACCGGCACATCGACGATCTCGCCGGGCGCCAGGCTCAGTTCGGACTTGCCTTGCAACTGGAAGCCGTCGCCGTCGACCAGAGTCAGGTGGTAATCCTGGCGCAGCTGGGTCTTGTTGATGACCTTCAAGCTGTAGATGTTTTCGATCTGCCCCTGACTGTTCTCGCGGAACAGGCCCCGGTCCTTGCTCACATCCAGCGACACCATCGGCCGCTCCATCAGCGCGACCACCAGCGCCGCGATCATCACCAGCAGCACGGTGGTGTAGCCGATCAAGCGTGGCCGCAGCAGGTGAGTCTTGCCGCCCTGCAACTGATGCTCCGAGGTGTAGCTGATCAAGCCGCGTTCGTAGCCCATCTTGTCCATGATCGAATCGCAGGCGTCGATGCACGCCGCACAACCGATGCATTCCATCTGCAAACCGTCGCGGATGTCGATGCCGGTGGGGCAGACCTGGACGCAGACCTGGCAATCGATGCAATCGCCCAGGCCGACTTCCGCCGGTTTGACCTCGCGTTTGCGCGGGCCACGGTTTTCGCCACGGGCGACGTCGTAGGAAATGGTCAGGGTGTCTTTGTCGAACATCACGCTCTGGAACCGCGCATAGGGGCACATGTGCATGCACACCGCTTCGCGCAGCCAACCGGCATTGATGTAAGTGGCGCCGGTGAAGAACAACACCCAGAACAGGCTGACGCCACCCATCTGCAAGGTCAGCAGCTCTTCGGCCAACGGGCGGATCGGCGTGAAGTAACCGACGAAGGTCAGGCCGGTCAGCAGGCTGATCGCCAGCCACAAAGTGTGTTTGGTCGAGCGGCGCATCAACTTGTTCAGGCCCCAGGGCGCGGCTTGCAACTTGATGCGCTGGTTGCGTTCGCCTTCGGTGATTTTCTCGCACCACATGAAGATCCAGGTCCAGGAGCTCTGTGGGCAGGTGTAGCCGCACCAGACCCGTCCGGCGAATACGGTGATCGCAAACAGACCGAATGCGGCGATGATCAGCAGCGCCGAAAGCAGGATGAAATCCTGCGGCCAGAACGTCGCGCCAAAGATGTGGAATTTGCTTTCGGAAAGGTCCCAGAGTACCGCCTGGCGGCCGCCCCAGTTCAACCACACTGTGCCGAAGAACAGCAGGAACAGGAAGCCTGCGCCGCTGATGCGCAGGTTGCGGAACAGGCCGGTGAAGCTGCGGGTGTGGATCAGGTTGTCACTGGTCTTGACCTTCATCTTTGGGCGTGAAGGTTCATGAATCTTGACTGGCGTGGTGCTTTCTACGGTTCGGACGGGGATTAGCTCGCTCATGGTCTTTCGCTCATCAGCCTCCATCAGGCATGAGCACTATGAGCGGCGATCTGTTTGCATAACAGACTCAGGTATTGCAATAAAAACCGGATCAGATGGTTTCTGAAGGCGGGCATGCGACAAGTTGAAGCACCCGTCGCGGCGGGACGCAAACGCCTATACCAGGCGCTTGCGGAGGTTGTTGATGCGGGTCAGTCAAATCACCGAATCACTGTCCGTAGCCTTCAAATGCCGGCGACCATCCACCGCGCCTGCTACGGTCAATGCGTCGGCTTCTGCTTCGGTGATGTAGATGCGCTGGCCGTTGAGGTCTACCGCTGACATGGCTTTGTCACTGTCAGTGATGATGGTCACATCGGGGCACAGGCGAATTTCCTCGCCATTTTCAGTGGTAAAGAAACAGGTCTGGTTCTGGATGCGTACGGACATGACGTGATCCTTTTTTGCGACGGGTTACACGTTAGGGCATTGGCACCGACTATCGTTCTGTGCAACCGATTAATGGTCGGCGCGGTCCATCTTCCATAGCCCTTCTCACAAGGACAGCGCCATGAACGCCTGGTGGCATGAAGTCTGGGTGACCCTGCAAGCTGAATTTGCCGACATCGGCGATGCCTCGCAACTGACCCGTATTACCGTGCGCCTGCTGATGGCGGCGGTGCTGGGCGGGATTCTTGGTTTTGAACGCGAACACAAGGGCAAGGCCGCGGGCGTGCGCACCCACATGCTGGTGGCACTCGGCGCGGCGCTGTTCGTGCTGGTGCCGCAGATGTCCGGTTCCCAGGCGGATGCCATGAGCCGGGTGGTGCAGGGGGTGATCGCCGGAATCGGTTTTCTCGGTGCCGGGACCATACTGAAGAACCAGGACGGTGATGAGGGCCACGTCAAAGGCCTGACCACGGCCGCCGGATTGTGGATGACCGCCGCCATCGGCGTTTCGGCCGGATTGGGCCGGGAGGCGACAGCGGTGCTCAGTACGTTCCTGGCGTTACTGATCCTCGGCGTAATGCCGATGATTGTGAACAGGTTCGAAAAGGACCGCGACTCCTCGTAGGCGTCACGCTGCCATTTCCTGTGGGATCGAGCCTGCTCGCGAAGAGGCCGGGACATCCGCCGCCTCTGTCATGGCAGGAATACCGTCATCGCGAGCAGGCTCGCTCCCACAGGGGATGTGTGCAAATTCAGGGATTGACGATCACCGGCGGCATGGTCGTCGGCGGTTCTTCCCGGGGTGGCGGGGTGCTGCCTGGCGGCTCTTGTTCGGGCACGGGTTGCGGATCGGTCGGCGGGATCACCGGATCGTCGATGTTCGGGTCGGGGGTTTTGGCGGGGAATGGATTGGTCATCGTTCAAGCCTCCAGTGGCACATGGCGTGAGTCGTGCTTAAGTTGGTTGACCGCCGTGCGAGGGATTTGATTCCAGTCAATTGCCGATGAACTTTTGCACGCACCAGTCGCTCGGAACCTAAGTGAGTTCATTCGGCGAGGGATCTACCGATGTGGATGACGATCAGACACAAGAGCGTCCTTGGGGCGTAAAGGAGAGATGCTCGATGACTGCTGAAAAACCGACTGAGTTGAGCTACAACCCGCACATTCCGCTGTCTCAGGCGTTGCTGCTGCCGCGAATCGTGATTGAAAACACCATGCCGACCCTCGAAGGCGGGCAGTTTGCCGTCAAGGCTGTTGTGGGCCAGGACGTGGTGGTGACCAGCAAGGTGTTTGCCGACGGTCACGACAAGCTCGCCGTGCGCGTGCGCTGGCGTGCCGATGGCGAGGAGGTCTGGCACAGCGAAGTCATGGCCGATCTGGGCAATAACGGCTGGCAAGGCGCGTTCCGCGTCGAGGAGCAGGGCCGCTGTGTGTTCTGTATCGAAGCCTGGATCGATCAGTTCGCCAGCTTCCGCTATGAGCTGGAAAAAAAGCACCTGGCCGCCGTGTCCGTCAGCCTGGAACTGCAGGAAGGCCGCCTTCAGGTTCAACAAGCCGCCGATCGGGCGGAAGGACCGCTGCGCGAACAACTGGCCGCGTTGCACCATGAACTGTCCGGGCTGCTGGAAACCGAGCAGGTCGCCCTGTTTCTGCACCAACGTAGCGCCGACCTGATGGCCCAGGCCGATCTGCGCGCTTACCTGAGCCTGAGTCCCGAGTTCCCGGTGGATGTCGAGCGTACACTGGCACAGTTTGCCAGTTGGTATGAGTTGTTTCCGCGTTCGATCACCGACGATCCGGCGCGGCACGGTACGTTCAACGATGTGCATTCGCGGTTGCCGATGATTCAGGACATGGGTTTCGACGTCTTGTATTTTCCGCCGATCCACCCGATTGGCCGCAGCTATCGCAAAGGCCCGAACAATTCCCTGACGGCAGGTCCGGATGATCCGGGCAGCCCTTATGCCATCGGTAGCGAGGAGGGCGGGCACGAGGCGATTCATTCGGAACTGGGCACTCGCGAAGACTTCCGTCGCCTGGTGGCCGCCGCCGCCGACCATGGTCTGGAGATCGCTCTCGATTTCGCCATCCAGTGTTCCCAGGACCATCCCTGGTTGCAGCAGCATCCTGGCTGGTTCAACTGGCGCCCGGACGGCACGATCAAATACGCGGAGAACCCGCCGAAGAAATACCAGGACATCGTCAACGTCGACTTTTATGCCGTCGAGGCGATCCCGAGCCTGTGGGTCGAGTTGCGCGATATCGTCGTTGGTTGGGTCCTTGAGGGCGTGAAGCTGTTTCGTGTCGACAATCCGCACACCAAGCCGCTGCCGTTCTGGCAATGGCTGATCGCCGACGTGCGGGCGCTGTATCCCGACGTCATCTTCCTCGCCGAAGCCTTCACCACGCCGGCGATGATGGCGCGCCTGGGCAAGGTCGGTTATTCCCAGAGCTACACCTACTTCACCTGGCGCAACACCAAACAGGAGTTGGCGACCTACTTCACCGAGCTCAACGAATCGCCGTGGCGCGAGTGTTATCGGCCGAACTTTTTCGTCAACACGCCGGACATCAACCCGGCCTTCCTGCATGAGTCCGGGCGCCCGGGGTTTCTGATCCGCGCGGCGCTGGCGACCATGGGTTCCGGTTTGTGGGGCATGTATTCCGGGTTTGAACTGTGCGAAGCGGCACCGATACCGGGCAAGGAGGAATACCTCAACTCGGAGAAGTACGAGATCCGCCCAAGGGACTTCACCGCGCCGGGCAACATCGTTGCCGAGATCGCCCAGCTCAACCGCATCCGTCGGCAGAACCCGGCGCTGCACACGCACCTGGGGCTGAAAATCTACAACGCCTGGAATGACAACATCCTGTACTTCGGCAAGCGCAGCGCCGACGGCAGCAACTTTATCCTGGTGGCAGTCAGCCTCGACCCGCATAACGTTCAGGAGGCGAATTTCGAATTGCCGCTGTGGGAAATGGGCCTGCCCGATGATGCCAGCACCCACGGTGAAGACTTGATGAATGGCCATCGCTGGACCTGGCACGGCAAGTACCAGTTCATGCGGATCGACCCGGCGTACCAGCCGTTCGGGATTTGGCGGATTACAACCTCTTAGATACTCCGCTCCTGTGGGAATCAGATTTTGTGGCGAGGGAGCTTGCTCCCGCTGGAGCGCGTAGCGGTCCCTGTTTCTTCAGGAAGATGGGTATTCATAGGTTTGCGACTGCTTCGCAGCCGAGCGGGAGCAAGCTCCCTCGCCACAAAGGCTCCCATTCCAACGGGGCTTACTTCGAATTCAACAGGAGTTTCAAATGGCGAAGAAACCCAAGGCAGCCACGTTCATCAAGGACCCGCTCTGGTACAAGGACGCGGTCATCTATCAAGTTCACGTCAAATCCTATTTCGATTCCAATAACGACGGTATCGGCGACTTTCCCGGCCTGATTGCCAAACTCGACTACATCGCCGATCTGGGCGTCAATACCATCTGGCTCTTGCCGTTCTACCCCTCGCCACGCCGCGACGACGGCTACGACATTGCCGAATACCGTGGCGTGCACAGCGACTACGGCACCATGGCCGATGCCAAGCGCTTTATCGCCGAGGCGCACAAGCGTGGTTTGCGGGTGATTACCGAGCTGGTCATCAACCACACCTCCGATCAGCACGCCTGGTTCCAGCGCGCGCGCAAGGCCAAGAAAGGGTCGGCGGCGCGGGATTTCTATGTGTGGTCCGATGACGACCAAAAGTACGATGGCACCCGCATCATTTTTCTCGACACCGAAAAGTCCAACTGGACCTGGGACCCAGTGGCCGGCCAGTATTTCTGGCACCGCTTTTATTCCCATCAGCCGGACCTGAATTTCGATAACCCGCAGGTCATGAAAGCCGTGCTGTCGGTGATGCGCTACTGGCTCGACATGGGCATCGACGGTTTGCGCCTGGACGCGATCCCGTACCTGATCGAGCGCGACGGCACCAACAACGAGAACCTGCCGGAGACCCACGACGTCCTCAAGCAGATCCGCGCCGAAATCGACGCGAACTACCCTGACCGCATGCTGCTGGCCGAGGCCAATCAATGGCCGGAAGACACGCAGCTGTATTTTGGTAAAACAGAGAGCGGTGACACCGACAAAAAAGGCCTCAACGGCGACGAATGCCACATGGCCTTCCACTTCCCGCTGATGCCGCGCATGTACATGGCGCTGGCCCAGGAAGACCGCTTCCCGATCACCGACATTCTGCGCCAGACCCCGGAGATCCCGGCCAATTGCCAGTGGGCGATCTTCTTGCGCAACCACGATGAGCTGACCCTGGAAATGGTCACCGACAAGGAGCGTGACTATCTATGGAATTACTATGCGGCCGACCGTCGGGCGCGGATCAACCTCGGGATTCGCCGGCGCCTGGCGCCGTTGATGGAGCGCGACCGTCGCCGCGTGGAATTGCTCAACAGCCTGCTGCTGTCGATGCCCGGCACGCCGACCCTGTATTACGGCGATGAAATCGGCATGGGCGATAACATTTACCTCGGCGACCGCGATGGCGTGCGTACGCCGATGCAATGGTCCATCGACCGTAACGGCGGTTTCTCCCGCGCCGATCCGGCCAGCCTGGTGTTGCCGCCGATCATGGACCCGCAATACGGATACCTGTCGGTCAACGTCGAGACCCAGGCCGGCGACCCGCATTCGCTGCTCAACTGGACCCGGCGCATGCTCGCGGTGCGCAAGCAATCCAAGGCCTTCGGTCGTGGCACCTTGAAAATGCTGTCGCCGACCAATCGCCGGGTATTGGCGTATACCCGGGAATACACCGCAGCCGATGGCAAACACGAAATCATTCTGTGCGTGGCCAACGTTTCGCGCAGCGCACAAGCCGTGGAGCTGGACCTGGCGGCGTACGTCGGCATGGTGCCGGTGGAGATGCTCGGCGGTAATGCCTTCCCGCCCATCGGCCAGTTGAATTTCCTCCTGACTCTGGCGCCTTACGGGTTCTATTGGTTTGGCCTCGCCGCCGAGAACCAGATGCCGAACTGGCACGTGGAGCCGGCGCAAAGCCTGCCGGACTTCACCACGCTGGTGCTGAAAAAACGCATGGAAGAACTGCTCGAGGCACCGTCACGTCACACCCTGGAGCAGGGCATCCTGCCGAACTGGTTGCAAAACCGTCGCTGGTTCGCCGGCAAGGACGCCGCCATCGAACAGGTCAACCTGGCCTACGGTGTACGTTTCGGTGATGCGCAACACCCGGTGTTGTTGAGTGAGATCGAAGTGACCAGCGCCGGCCAGACCAGCCGGTATCAACTGCCGTTCGGTTTTATTGCCGAAGATCAGGTCGGTACCGCGTTGCCGCAGCAGCTTGCTCTTTCAAGGGTGCGCCGCGGCCCTCAGGTCGGTTTGATCACCGATGCGTTCAGCCTGGAAAACTTTATCCGCGCGGTGTTGCAGGGCATGCACAACAACACGGTGCTGCCTTCCGATGGCGGCGAGATCCGTTTCGAACCCACCGCCGAGCTGGCCAGACTGGGCCTGACGGCGGAGTCGGAGGTGCGTTATCTGTCGGCCGAGCAATCCAACAGCTCGGTGGTGGTCGGCAACAGCCTGGTGCTGAAACTGATCCGCAAGGTCGCGTCGGGTGTGCACCCGGAACTGGAAATGAGTGCGTACCTGACGAACGCCGGTTTCCGCCATATCTCGCCGCTGCTGGGCTCAGTGGTACGTCGCGACGGGGCTGGCGAAGACAATCTGCTGATGATCGCCCAAGGCTACCTGAGTAATCAGGGCGATGCCTGGGAGTGGACGCAGAACAACCTCGAACGGGCATTGCGCGACGAGTTGGCCGATGCCATGTCCGAGCAGGAACAGCACTACAACGCGCTTGGCGAGTTGAGGGATTTCGCCGGCATGCTCGGCCAGCGCCTGGGGGAAATGCATCAAGTGCTGGCGGCGCCGAGCGACAACCCGGACTTCGCCCCGCAAATCACCACGCAAAAAGATGCGCTGGCGACCGCCAAAGATGTCGTGGCACAAATCGAACATGCGTTGAAGTTGCTCAAACAGCATCAAAACGAACTGAACCCGGCGGACAAAACCCTGGTCAGCAAGATACTGGACAACAAAAAAGCCATCCTCAGCCATGTGCAGGCGTTGGCGAAACAGACTGCCGGGGGCTTGCGCATTCGCGTGCACGGCGATTTGCATTTGGGCCAGGTGCTGGTGATCAAGGGTGATGCCTACCTGATCGATTTCGAAGGCGAGCCGGCGCGCCCCTTGCACGAACGTCGGGGCAAACACAGCCCGTACAAAGATGTCAGCGGTGTGCTGCGTTCCTTCGACTATGCGGCGGCAATGGCGATCAACGTGCACAACGTCGACACCACCGAAGGCGCACAAGCCGCTCGCCAGCGCGTTGCCGATCGATATTTAAATGAAGCAAAACATGCATTTGTGGTCGCTTATCGGCAATCGGCAGCTACGCTTGGCCATGCATGGCAAGATCCTGAGGGCGAGGACGCCGCGCTGGCGTTGTTCGGCCTGGAGAAGGCAGCGTATGAAGTGGCCTATGAGGCAGAGAATCGCCCCACCTGGCTCACCGTGCCGTTGCACGGTCTGTACGGGTTATTGAGTGGGCTCAAACCCTTTTCCGATCTTGGTGGAGAGTAGTCATGAGTTTCTCGAACAAGGAACAGGGTCATCATCACAAAGAAGCACTGTTGCCCAGGGCACGGGATATCGATGCCCTGGTGCGCGCCGAGCATCACGACCCCTTTGCAATTCTCGGCCCCCACGGCGATGGTGCCGGCGGACAGTATATTCGGGCTTACCTGCCGGACGCCTTGAGCGTACAGGTGGTGGCGAGGGACTCCGGGGAAGAACTCGGCAACCTTGAAGTCACCCAGACACCTGGACTGTTCGTCGGTCACTTCGACCGGGCGCAGTCCTATCAGCTGCGCACCCGTTGGGCCGGTGGCGAACAGTTGTCCGAAGACCCCTACAGTTTTGGCCCGCTGCTCGGCGAGATGGACTTGTATCTGTTTGCCGAAGGCAATCACCGGGACCTGAGCAGTTGCCTCGGCGCGCAACTGAAAACGGTCGACGGTGTCGACGGCGTGCGTTTCGCCGTATGGGCGCCAAATGCGAGAAGGGTGTCGGTGGTCGGTGACTTCAACAACTGGGACGGTCGCCGGCATCCCATGCGCCTGCGTCATCCCACCGGGGTCTGGGAAATATTCATTCCCCGCCTGCAGGCCGGGGAGGCCTATAAATACGAAATCCTCGGTGCGCACGGCATTCTGCCACTCAAGGCCGACCCGATGGCGCTGGCCACTTCACTGCCGCCGGACACCGCCTCGAAAGTCGCCTCACCGCTGAAGATCGACTGGCAGGACCAGGACTGGATGCAGTCCCGTGGTGAACGGCAACGTCCGACGGCGCCACTGTCGATATACGAACTGCACGCCGGATCCTGGCAATGCGAACTGGACGATCTGGGTGAAGTGGCCCGCCAGTACACCTGGCCTGAACTGGCCGAGCGGTTGATCCCGTATGTGAAGGAACTGGGTTTCACCCACATCGAACTGATGCCGATCATGGAGCACCCGTTCGGGGGGTCGTGGGGTTATCAACTGCTGTCGCAATTCGCCACCAGCGCGCGCTACGGCAGCGGCGATGAATTCGCGGCCTTCGTCAATGCCTGCCACCAGGCTGAAATCGGCGTGATTCTCGACTGGGTACCGGCACATTTCCCCACCGATATCCATGGGTTGGCCCAGTTCGACGGCACCGCGCTGTACGAATACGGCAACCCGCAGGAAGGCTTTCATCAGGACTGGGACACGCTGATCTATAACCTGGGGCGCACCGAGGTGCACGGCTACATGCTGGCCTCGGCGCTGCACTGGCTCAAGCATTTTCACGTCGACGGCCTGCGGGTCGATGCGGTGGCGTCGATGCTGTACCGCGATTACTCGCGCAAGGCCGGCGAATGGGTACCGAACCGCCACGGCGGTCGGGAAAACCTCGAAGCCATCGACTTCCTGCGTCATCTGAACGACGTGGTCGCCCTGGAGGCGCCGGGTGCGCTGGTGATCGCCGAGGAATCCACGGCATGGCCAGGCGTCAGCCAGAGTACGCAACAGGGTGGCCTGGGCTTCGCCTACAAATGGAACATGGGCTGGATGCACGATTCGCTGCATTACATCCAGCAGGACCCGGTGTACCGCGCCCATCACCACAACGAACTGAGTTTCGGCCTGGTGTACGCCTGGTCCGAGCGTTTCATCCTGCCGATCTCCCACGATGAAGTGGTGCACGGCAAGCATTCGCTGATCGACAAGATGCCCGGCGACCGCTGGCAGAAGTTCGCCAACCTGCGGGCCTACCTGAGCTTCATGTGGGCACATCCGGGCAAGAAACTGTTGTTCATGGGGTGCGAGTTCGGCCAGTGGCGCGAGTGGAACCACGACCAGCAACTGGACTGGTACTTGCTGCAATACTCGGAACACAAGGGCGTGCAGAAACTGGTCGGCGACCTCAATCGTCTGTACCGGGAAGAGCCGGCGTTGCACGAACAGGACGACGTACCGCAAGGTTTCCAGTGGCTGATTGGCGACGATGCGATCAACAGCGTCTACGCCTGGCTGCGCTGGAGCAAGGAAGGTCGGCCGGTGCTGGTGGTGGCCAACTTCACCCCGGTGCCCCGTGAGGCGTATCGAGTCGGCGTGCCGTTTGCCGGGCGCTGGACCGAGTTGCTCAACAGCGATTCGTCGACCTATGCCGGTTCCAACTATGGCAATAGCGGCGGGGCGTCGACCGAGGAAGCGCCGAGCCATGGCCAGGCGTTGTCGCTGGTGCTGAATCTGCCGCCGTTGGCGGTGTTGATGCTCAGTCCGGAGGGTTGATCCGCAACCTCGTCGCTACCTTCGCGAGCAGGCTCGCTCCCACAGGGATC
>NZ_JBSVWS010000184.1:0-10787 GCF_054071155.1 Pseudomonas sp. SDO5532_S415
GGATGCCGAGCAGGCCAACGATCATTTCAAGACCCGGCTCCACGCAGATCGCCACTCGATCGTCCGGTTTCACTCCCTGGGCGATCAGGCGATGGGCTACACGGTTGGCTCGCGCATTCAATTGGGCGTACGTCAGTGATTGCCCCTCGAACGTGACAGCGAACGCATTCGGCGAGCGTTCGGCTTGCGCCTCGAACAGTTGTTGGAGGGTCTGCGGTTGCAGGTGGTCAAAGCGCGGCGGATTGAATTCCTCGAGCAGTCGGGTCCGTTCCTGATGAGGTAACACCCGCAAGGCATTGATCGGCGTATCCGGCGCACACTCCAGCGCATCGGCCAGCGACACCAGCGTGGTGTGCATAAAGTCGCAGACCTGCCGCGAATCGATACCTTGCGTCGCTTGAACGATCAAACCGAAGTCGTTACCGATATCGTCGACACACAGTACCAACGGATAGTTGGTACGTTCGTGCGCTGACAGCAGTTGTACCCCTGGCCAGACGTATCGCCCGACCGCCAAGCCATCCTGTTCCTCACCGTGCCGATAGTTGAGTAAGGCGCTGAACAGCGGGGTTGGCGCGATCACACCGCTGCAGCGCTGCGCTTGGGCCAACGATGCATGCTCGTGGGCAAGTAACGCAGCCAATGCCTGGCTGGTCTGACGCACACCCTTTTGCACGCCCTCAGCACCGGCATTGATGCGCACCGGCAGGGTGTTGATGAACAGGCCCAAGGCGCGGTCCGCCCCGGCACCGCCCTGCAGTCGACCCAACAACACGCTACCGAAGACCACGTCGTCGCGGCCCGCCAGTACCGCCAACACCCGGGCCCAAGCCAAGTGATAGAGACTGGCCGGGCTTACACCCAGTTTCCGGGCCTGGGTGCGCAAGCGCAGGGCCAGTTCGCCCGAGACACTTGCCAAGGCTTCTGTCACCGGATCGGCGTCGGCCTGTATACCGGCAATGCCATAAGGCAACGTCGGCTCATCGACGTCGTGCAACCGCTCACGGAAGAAAGCCTCGTGTGCCTGGGCATTACCGCTCGATCGCGCCTGCGCCACGTAATCACGGTATGGCGCGCTAACGGCCAGTGTTGCGCCCTGCCCGGCCAGAATAGCCTGGACTTCGCGCTGCACGAACGCCAGCGCGACATGGTCCATCACGATGTGATGGAACCTGAGCAACCCGACCCCGCGCTGATTGGCCTCATCATCGGCATAAACCCAACGGATCAACGGTGCCTGGCCCAAGTCGATGCCACGCTGGCGAGCGTCGAATCGCTGCAGCAATTGCTCCGCCACGTCACCCTCGCGAGGGTCCGCCGAAAAGTGTTCGATTGACACTGGCGACTGACGCCAAACTACTTGCACCGGGGCATCGAGCCCTTCCCACAGCACAGCCGTGCGCAACACATCATGGCGATTGATGACCTGCTGCATCGCGCTGACCACCTGCTCGAACGCCGCTTGCCCGGCAAACGCGAACAACGCATGCAGCACATAAGGATCACCCCCGGTCGCGGTCAAGTGGTGATAAAGAATGCCTTCCTGCAGTGGCGCCAGCGGGTAGATGTCCTGCACGTTGGCGGCGCCACCCGCTACCCGGGCGACGATACTGTCGATGGCCGGCTGGGTTAGTTGCACCAGCGGCAGCATGGCCGCAGTGATGTGTTCGGCGTGCAGTGGTATCGCGTTGGCGGGTACGCTGAATAACTGATGTTCGGTGCTGACCTTCTGCGCCAATTCAGCCAGGGTCGGCGCACCGAGCAGCTCCGGCACCTGGGCAAACAGGCCGGCACGGCGCATGTGTTCGATCAGGCTGACCGCCATCAACGAATGTCCGCCCAGCTCGAAAAAATTGTCGTGACGGCTGACCTGCTCCACGTTCAACAACCGCGACCAGATACCGGCCAGCGTGCTCTCGACGTCACCCTGCGGCGCTTCGTAGACGGCCCGCGCGTAAGCCCCGTCCGGTGCGGGCAGCGCTTTGCGGTCGAGCTTGCCGTTGGGGGTCAACGGCCAGGCATCGAGGTGCACGAATGCCGAAGGGACCATGTACGACGCCAAGCGATGGCCGGCTAGCTCGCGTAGCGCTTGCGCAGCGACGGCGCTACCGGTGTAGTACGCCACCAGCCGCTGACCGGAACGCTCGTCGTCCCGGGCCAGCACCACAACCTCGCGCAAACCGGGCACCTGCGACAGCACCATTTCGATTTCGCCCGGTTCGATGCGAAAGCCACGGATCTTGACCTGATCGTCGTTACGCCCCAAGTACTCGATTGCACCATTGGGCAACCAGCGTCCAAGATCGCCGGTCTTGTACATCCTGGCGCCGGGCGCCTCGCTGAACCCATCGTTGACGAACCGTTCAGCGGTCAGGCGGGGCAGATTCAGGTAACCGCGAGCGACCTGAACACCGGCGATATGTAATTCACCCGCAATGCCCACCGGAACCGGTTGCCCCTGAGCATCCAGGATGTAGATACGGGTATTGGCGATCGGCCGACCAATCAGTGACACGCTGTCGTCGGCGCTGCATGTCCAGGCCGTGACATCGACCGCGGCTTCGGTCGGCCCGTAAAGATTGTGCAATCCGGTGTCCGGCAGCACTGTGGCGAAGCGGCGAACAAGGCTAAGCGGCAGCGCTTCGCCGCTGCACACCACACGCGTCAGGCTGCGGCATTCGGCGGCCTGTGCAGGCTCCAGAAAAACCTGCAACATCGACGGCACGAAATGCACGGTGCTGATCCGTTCCCGAGCGATCAGTTGCGCCAGATAAACCGCATCCCGGTGGCCCTCGGGACGTGCGATCACCAGCCTGGCGCCGATCATCAACGGCCAGAAAAACTCCCAGACCGAGACGTCGAAACTGAACGGGGTCTTTTGCAAGACCACATCTTGCGCCGTCAGCCTCAGCTCTTGCTGCATCCACTGCAAACGGTTGACCACACCGCGATGCTCATTCATCACCCCCTTGGGTCGCCCAGATGAACCGGACGTGTAGATGACATACGCCAGCGTCCGCCAATCCTGCGCCAGCGCCGGGTTGTGCGAGGGGAACCGGGCGTTATTCCGGGCTTCATCAAGATCGAGGACGATCGCTCCACCCACACGCAACAGACCCCGGGTCGGGCCATGCATCAGCAGCGCGACCGGGGCACTGTCCTCCATCATTTGGGCCAGACGCTCGAGCGGGTATCCGGGGTCAAGCGGCACATAAGCGCCCCCGGACTTGAGAACGCCGAACAGGCCGACCACCATATCCAGGCTGCGCTCGACACAGATCGCTACTCGGTCATCGGCCCGCACACCCAGTTCGATCAACTGATGGGCCACGCGGTTGGCCTGCCTGTTCAACGCATCGTAGGTCAGTTGCTGGTCTTCGAAAGTCAGCGCGATGGCCTCGGGAGTCGACCTGACCTGATTTTCGAATAACTGATGCAGCGTGAGCGCCTGCGCAAAGGCACTGTCGGTGGCATTGAAATCGAACAGCACCCGCCGGCGTTCCTTGGCCGGCAACGCAACCAGATCATGCACGGCTTTTGCGGGGGTCAATTCAAGTGCCTGCGCCAGACTGGCCAAGACGGCCTGTACGCTGTCGCACACCAATTGCGCATCGATCCCGGTCACCGCCTGGACATTCAGTTCGAACCCTTGCCCCCCGTCATCGACCGACAACGTCAGCGGATAGTGGGTGCGCTCATATTCCTGGAGCAGTTCGATACCTTGCCAGTTCAGCGGCCCGGTGCCGTTACCATGGTTTTCACTGCGTCGGTAATTCAGCAAGGCGCTGAACAGCGGTGTGCCAGGGGCAACCCCGCTGCAACGCTGGGCCAGCGCCAGCGGTGCATGCTCATGAGCGAGCAGGTTGGCCACCCGCGTCGCAGTATCGCGCACACTGGCGGCAACGCCCTGGGAACCCAGCGTCAAGCGCAGCGGCAAGGTATTGATGAACAATCCCAGCGCATGTTCGCCACCCGCACCGTGCATGCGCCCCAGCAGCACACTGCCGAACACCACGTCTGTCCGTCCCGTGAGCATCGACAACACCCGTCCCCACGCCAGGTGAAACAAGCTGGCGATGCTGACACCGAGCCCCCGTGCCTGCGTGCGCAAACGGTCAGCCACCAAAGATGGTACGGACTGGATTATTTCAATGGGCGCAGCGTCATCGCGAGCCTGTGCCACACCGAACGGTAACGTCGGTGACTCGATGTCCTGCAGCATGTCGCGGAAAAAGGCCTCATGGTTTGCGGCGGCCATGCTGTTCCGACTCTGCACCACGTAGTTGCGGTAAGGCGTCGCGTCAGGCAACAGTGCCCGCTGATCGAGCAGATAGGCTTGCATCTCCTGCTGCAGAACACTTAACCCGGCATGATCCATCGCCAGGTGATGAACCACCAGCAAAGCCAGCCAGCGGTCGTTGGCTTGATCGAAGGCGCAGGCCAGTCGCAGCAGCGGTGCCTGGCGCAGATCCAGACGCGAGTGACCGACATCGAAACGCTTGAGCAGTTGGCCGATGATATCGCCGTCCCGGACCTCGAAGTCCAGCCATTGCAACGGCAGCGGCACGTCGCGCAGGACCACCTGCACAGGCGCGTCCAGCCCTTCCCAGACCACTGCCGTGCGCAGGATGTCGTGGCGGTCGATGACCGTTTGCAAGGCCTGGATGAAATCGTCGAGCCGGGCGCGATTGTCCAGCGCAAACAACCCATGCAGCACGTAAGGATCGCCGCCGCTGGACGACAAATGATGGTAGAGGATACCTTCCTGCAGCGGTGCCAATGGATAGATATCCTGCACATTGGCAACACCACCGGGCATGTTTTCAATCAACCCGTCGATCTGCGCCTGGCTCATTTCGACCAGTGGCAAGAGGTCTGGGGTGATTCGCGAACAGCCGACGCCGATACGATTGGGCGGGATCTCGATCTCCTGGCCGGTGCCTGTTTCCCGGGCAAACGCTTCCAGCGTCGGCGCGCCGAACAGAGCGCGGGGTTCGGCATTCATCCCCTGCCGACGCATGCTCTGGATCAGCCTTACGGCGGACAGCGAATGCCCGCCCAACTCGAAAAAGTTGTCGTGACGCCCTACTCGCTCGACGCCCAGCACCTGTTGCCACAACAAAGCCAAGGATTGCTCCCTCTCACCTTTGGGTGCCTCATAGGCATGGCTGATGCAGACTTCGGGCGCTGGCAAGGCTCTGCGGTCCAGCTTGCCATTGACGGTCAGCGCAAACGCCGTCAGGTGCATGAACGCCGATGGCACCATGTAAGCCGGCAACGCGTCACTCGCGCGACTGCGCAGACCCTCGGCCAGCCCGTCGGCACCGGTGTAATAAGCGACAAGGCGCACTTCACCAGGGCTGTCCTCCCGTGCGAGTACCGCCACCTCAAGCACGCCGGGCAAGGAGACCAGCGTGGCCTCGATCTCGCCCAACTCAATGCGAAAACCGCGGATCTTCACCTGGTCGTCATTGCGCCCCAGGAATTCGATGTTGCCATCGGCCATCCAGCGTCCCAGGTCGCCACTCTTGTACATCCGCGCACCGGGTGCAGCACTGAACGGATCGTCGACAAAACGCTCGGCGGTCAAGCCCGGCTGGTTCAGGTAACCTCGTGCGACGTGTGCGCCGGCGAGATAGAGTTCACCGACCGCGCCCGGCGGAACACGTTGGCCGAACTCATCAAGAATGTGAATCCGGGTGTTGGCCACCGGGCGCCCGATGTGCAGCGCCGCGTCGTGCTGATGCACTTGCCCGGCAGTGACCAATACCGTGGCTTCGGTCGGGCCGTAGGTATTGATCAATGCTTGTCCGGCAGGCAGACCGGCCGGCCATTGGCGCAACCGATCACCGCCGATCAGCACGTTACTGGCCAGTGGGTTGGCAAGGCCGCTGGCGTACGCCAGTTCCGCCAGCGGGGTGATCAGAATGGAGAGATCCACAGTCTGCACTTTCCACCATTGCAGCAAGGCCTGCGGGTCGTTGACCGTGTGCGACGGCGGCAGCAACAACGTGCCGCCGACACTCAGCGCCGTCCAGATTTCCCAGACACTGGCGTCGAAACCGACGCCGGCGAACCAGGTACTGCGGCTGCCTTCGCCAAGCTTGAACCGCTCGTTGTGCCAGGCGATCAGGTTATTCAACTGGCGGTGCTCGACCATCACGCCTTTCGGTCGGCCGGTGGAACCCGAGGTGTAGATCACGTAGGCCAGTGACGCGCCGTGACACCCTGTGGGATCGGGATTGGTAAACTCCGCCTCGGTCATGGCGTGCAAGTCACCGAGATCAAGCTGCGGCATCGCGGTCTCAGGCAACAGGTGCGCCGTTCGATCGTGGATCAGCATGACCTTCGGCGCGGACTCGTCGAGGATGTAGCGCAAACGCTCCACCGGATAGGCGGGGTCCATGGGCACATAACCCGCACCAGACTTGAGAATCCCCAGCATCCCGACAATGCTGTCGAGGCTGCGTTGGGTACAGATCGTTACGCACTGGTCAGGCTGGACGCCCATGGCCATCAATCGATGCGCCACGACGTTTGCGCGGGTGTTCAACTGCGCATAGGTCAGGCTGTGTCCGTCTTGCTCGATGGCAATGGCATCCGGCGAGCGCGCTGCCTGCGCTTCGACCTGTCGATGGATCATCGGCGCCGGCGCAAACGCTACGTCGGTGGCGTTCCAGGACTCGAGTTGGCGGATTTCAGGTTCCGTCACGAGCGACAGTCGCGACACCGGCAACTCGGCATTTTCCAGCACCTGCTCAAGCATATGCTGCAGCCGAAGGCTGATCTGCCGGATTTCCCCGCGGCTGAAATAGGCCTGGTTGTAAAAGAAATGAATCCAGACGTTTTCGTCGAATTTGTTTTCACGGATATGGACCGTCAGCGGGTCCTGCTCATGCCTGTTCGATCCCATGATCACCTGCGCCTGCGCCTCATCGAAGCGCAAGTCATGATCATCGCGCTCGTAGGACACCGTCAGGTCGAACAACTGCGCGCGCTGCGAGCGCCACAGGCCGAGCGTGCGATTCAACTCACTCAACGGGAAGCGCTGATACCGATAATCCTGCTTGAGCATCCGCCCCAGAGAAGTGACCATCGCCGAGAAACTCAGGTGCGGATCAAACGACAACCGCAGCGGGCTGACGCCGACAAACATGCCGGCGGTCGACTTGAGACGGGCATTACCGCGATTAAGCGTCGGTATGGCGATGGACAACTCGTCACGGCGCTCGGTGCGGCTGAAGTAGACGTGGAAAATGCCGAGCATCACATGGAAAGGCGTCGCGTCGCAGGCGCGTGCCAGCTCGACGATACGCTCGAAGAAATCACGGGACAGCCGCAAACACTCATGGCCACCCGGCGCCATACCTTTGTGTTGGATGACGCGATGACGGGGGGTGAACAACGGGTCGGGCACTGTATGGTATTTATCCAGCCAATACTTCAAGTTGCGCAACTGTTGCGGCGATTGCTCGAACGCCCGATCCTGCTCGATGAATTCCCGGTAGGTCGGCGCCGGTTCAGGTTGATCTTGCGCCTCGACCTCGCTGTACAGTTTTGACAATGATTCGACCAGCAAACCGATCGCCCAACCGTCGACGATCAGGTGGTGAAAGTTGAGCGTGAAGTAAAAACGCGTGTCACTGACCTTTACCAACTCAAAGCGAAACAATGGCCGACCGATCAACGTGAAGGCGGTTTCCAGGCGCTCCTCAAGCAGCGCTAATGCGGCGCCCTCGCCGTCCTCCCGGTCGCTGAAGTCGTGAAATGGCACTTCCACCGACAGCGTATCGACGATGCGTTGCAGCGGTACGCCGTGTTCGTCGACAGACGATGTCAGCACGATGCGTAACGCATCGTGCTTGTGCACCAACCTGTTCACCGCTTGCTCAAAACGTTGCACGTCGACGTTGCCAGCGATCCGCACATGACCACCGATCTTGTAGAGCGGCGTACCTTCGTGCAGCACTTCATCGAACCAGATCTGCCGCTGAGCGGTGGTCAGGGGGTACACATCAGAGGGCGAAAATGGGCGATTCAAACGATAGCTCCCTGGCTTCATCGGCCAAAAATGACTGATGCCGCGCATGGATCGAAGCCAGGCGCATCAGTGTTCGAATAAAGTAGAAAAATGGATCGCGCGACGAGAAGCTTTCAGACGGCAAGGCGGATTCGCATGCGTTCCACCGCTTCCACTACGTTGCGCGCCTTGATCAGCGTTTCGATGAACTCTTCTTCCGGATCGGAAAGCGCCGTAATCGCCCCTCCGACACCCAGCCGAGCCTGGCCGCGGTCAATCAGCACCGAGCGGATGACAATGCTCAGGTCGCAGGCGCCACACAGGCCGAACCAGCCCAGCGCCCCGGAATAGAGGCCACGAGAGCCCTGTTCAAGCCGATCGATGATTTCCATGGTGCGTTTCTTCGGCGCCCCCGTCATCGAGCCTCCGGGGAAAGCGGCTTTGATGCACTGCACGGACGACACGCCGGGTTTCAAGGTGCCGCGAACGGTAGACACCAATTGATGGACATGGGAATAGGTTTCCACGTCGAACAGCTTCGGCACCTCAACCGAACCCAAGGCGCAGACCTGCCCCAGATCGTTGCGCAACAAATCGACGATCATCAGGTTCTCTGCGCGGTCTTTCTCACTGCCAAGCAGGTCATCGATCTGCCGGCCATCTTCAGCGGCGTCGGCGCCACGAGGCCGGGTGCCTTTGATCGGTTTCGCCTCGGCCAGGCCGTGCCGATCGATGCTGAGAAAACGTTCCGGAGACGCGCTCACCACATGCAAGTCGCCGACGTTGAAATAGGCGGAATGCGGCGCCGGAGACTGCACCCGTAGTTGGCGGTAGAGCTCGATCGGCGGATGCTCGAAAGGAAATTCAATGAGATTGGTCAGACAAATCTCATAGCTTTCACCATGGGCAATCTCGGTCAGCGATTCGTCGATTTTTCTCAGGTAGGCCGGTTTGTCATGACGCATGTACGCATGACGGGCGATCCAGTGCTGAACATCATCAATGGAGAAGCGTTTACCGGGGGTGGGCTGGCTCACCGTTGCCGCAGATGCAAGCCCTTGCAGCGTAGCCTCCACGTCATCGAACCAGGTATTGGCGAGCGCAGACTCGTCTTCGCTGGATGCCAGGTGCAGCAGCCAGGTTTTACCTGCAAGGTGGTCTATCACGATCAATCGGGTGGCAAATATCAATGCCGCATCGTGAGACGGTGAACGCCAGGCATCAACCCCAATGGTTTCGCCCTTGAGTTCGTAACCGAACACACCGACATAACCCAGATTGAAATCAAAGGGCAATTCGACCGGACATTCGACCACTCTTTCCTGCAATCGGGTTTGCAGAAAATCAAACAGGCTAGCTATTTCGAAATGTTGCACAGAGTCGCCACGCACCACTTCCGCCTGACGTTCGATCGCATCATAAGTAATACTTTCCGCCTGCGGCCCCTGGTCATCACCCATGAACGAAAACCGCGAAAAACCGGGTATAACCACGGCACTTTCCAACAGGAACTTATTGGCTGAGTCGCCAAAAAGTTGCTGAAACACTGTCAGTGCATCTGAACAAGCCGGCAACACTCTGAACAGAACGCTCGCTGAGATCATTATGCCCCCATCGGTGAATGTCCGATTTTTATTGGTGTGCAGTCTTAGCCGTGATCAATGCGCCATCGCAATATCACGAAAGTTGCGGAACAACTGGCTCCCTGCCTGCGTACTGATGGACTCTGGATGAAACTGAATACCGTGCAGGGGGCGGGTCTTATGTTGTATGCCGTGTATCATCCCGTCACTTCCCCAGGCCGTTAGTTCAAACGGGCCCTTGATCCGTTCGATGGCCAATGAGTGATACCGGACAACAGAAAGCTCCTCGGGCAGTCCCTTGAACACCCCCGTTGCGCTGTGTCGAATGACACTGATACGGCCATGCATAGGTTGCGGAGCAAGAGAAACGGTCATTCCGTGCTCATGGGCAATACATTGATGACCAAGACAGACGCCCAGCACAGGTACTGGGCTGGTCAGAATGACCTGCGCACTTAGGCCGACATCTTCCGCCCGTGCGGGATTACCCGGCCCGGGAGAAACGATAATGCAGTCATAACGGCTGAAATCAATCTGTTCGATGGCAGCAGTATTCTGCAGCACGACAGGTTCTTCACCGCACGCTTGGCCCATGGCTTGATAGATGTTGTACGTAAACGAGTCGAAATTATCGATGATCAGTGTTCTGCACACAATCGGCCTATTGAAGTCTTGTTTCAGTTTATGAATTTATTATTAGAAACACTGCTTGCGGACCCAACACATTAGAGGGGCGATTTTCCATGCTTTTTTGAACGCGCAGACAGGATCTTTCACACTTGGGCCAAAGCCAAATTGTGGTCCGTCACGGTATCGCACCTTTAAGCGTCACACTAACGACAAACGTATAACATGACTTTTTCAGAATAACCATTACACCCTTGTAATTTTGATCACTTTCAGACGCAGATCACAGACCGAAGACAGGGGTGATATCACGCCAATGAAAGAAATTTTCGTTCTTGCGCCTTTTATTAAAACATCACTGATTGGACTACTGGAAAAATGCAAAATTGGAAAAATAATTAATATTGCGCATTAGAAACGCCGATGCGTTAGATTTCTTTTATCGCTCTAACGACATTGATCAAACCGGCGTTTGCTCTTGCTTTTCCGATGGCTGCAGGCGCTGGATGGCGCCGATTTCATCCAGGTGTTTGAAGGCTTTTTGGCGGGTGGGCAGT
>NZ_JBSVWS010000185.1:0-10738 GCF_054071155.1 Pseudomonas sp. SDO5532_S415
CCACAGGGAGGCGTGTGATCCTTGTGGGAGTGAGCCTGCTCGCGAAGAGGCCCTTACAGGCGCCCAATCACCCTCAGGCGATCACAATCCCCGCGCCCGACAAACTCTCCAGCCCCACCCCGACCAACGTCACCGAATCATTGCCGAAGCTCAACACCGTATCCTGCCCCACCACCGAGGCATGGGCCCGGAAGTCGTCGTTCGGCGTCACGCCCTGTACCCCGAGAAACACCAGTTTGTCGTTGGCCTGATAGCCCAGCACCCGGTCGTGGCCGAACGTGCCGCTGAACAGGAACGTATCGATCCCGCCCCCCGACTCCAGCAGGTCGTTACCGGCCCCGCCGACCAACACGTCGTTGCCGTTGCCGCCCATCAGATGATCATTGCCATCGAGGCCGAACAACCAATCGCCGACCGCTTGTGCCTTGAGCATATCGTTGCCCGCGCTTCCCTTTGCCGACGACGCGTACTGTGTCAGCTGGTTGCCGGCCACCAGACCGTTGGCAGTGACGCTGTGGGCCACCTCATCCTTGAACAGCCCCCATAGAAAGCCCGGTTCCTTGCTGACGATGCTGCCGATGTCGCGGGTGATGCTGATGCCGCCATTGGCATCACGGATGTACAGATTGCCGGCACCGTCGTTGGCGAAGTCGAAATTGTTCATCGACTGCTGCAAGTCGAGCACGTTGTAGCCCTTGCCGCCCGACAGGATGTTATAGCCACCGGCATCGCGAAAGGTGTCGTTGCCGTCGCGGCCTTCCAGATAGTCATTACCCTTGCCGCCCTGGATCAGGTCGTTGCCGTCGCTGCCGATGATGAAGGTGCTGCCTTTGTGGGGCTCGGCATTGCGGTTCAGGTCCTGGACCCAGGTATTGGCTCGCGCCGGGTCCGACAGATTGGCGACGATGATGGTCGAGTCTTTGCGGGTAAGGTCATAGAACCCGGACTCCAGTACCCGGGTCATGCCGTCGCCGTAAGCGGTCGGCAGGTGGGAAATCCAGGTCGGGATGTTGAGGATGGAAAACGGCAACAGATTCCAGGCGGTCGACGCGTAGTGGTCATTGAAGCTGACGATGTTATTGGTGGCCGAGGCTTGATCGGCATCGTGCACGCCGACCGAGGCCAGGTTGAACGTCGAGCCATCCAGCGCACGGAACACCGGATCGTTTTCATAGCCGACGTTCAGCACCTTGTCGCTGCTGCCTTGAGTCGGCGAGGCATAGGCGATGTAGTTGGAATCCTGGAAGAAACCGCCCCACTTTTCGCCGCTCAAATCCGCCAGGCTGTTGACCGCCAACCCGCCGAGGCTGTGGCCGCTGACCAGCACGTCCTTGCCGGACAGCCCATTGGCCCGGGCAAACGCCGCGACGTCAGCGAACAGCTGGCCGAACGCTTCGCCCGCGTAGTTTTTCGCATAATCCTGTGGCCCCAATGCCGCCAACAGGTCGTTGATGACATCGCCGATGGAATCGCTGATCTGGCTCTCACGAGGACCACTGGTGCCGCGAAAGGCGACGCCGATTTCCGTGAGATGCCCCTGGGCATCGTATTTGCCGAGGATTTCCACCTGAGCGCTGGTATAGCCGGCCTTTTCGCCGAAGAAAGTCCCCCGGGCATCGACTTTGCCGTCGTAGCCCAGTTGCGCGGCGGTGATGGGTGTCCAGCCGGCTTTCTGCACCGCGTCCAGGGCGGCTTTTTCCGAATCGGGATTCCAGGGAATACCGGGAATCACCCCTTGCGAATCGCTGCCGCCGATCAGCGCCGTCACCAGCGTTGCCGGCAGGCCCACGCCGAAACCGTTGTGCTGGTAACCGGTGGCAAAGCCGTTGTCGAGGTTGTGGTAGGAATACAGCGTGATCGCCATCGCGTCGCTGAACAACGCTTTGGCATCTGCTGAACCCAGGTTCTTGTAGTCGTACACACCCATGGTTATTGCCTCTCTCTCTTTGTTGGAATTGTCAGAGATAGCTCACAGCCGGGACACCTCGGTCACGAGGCGCCCCGGAGCCTCCATTGCTGTTACAAAAACCTGTTACGCAAACACAAAGCCGGAAGCCGACAGGTTATCCAGGCCTACGCCGACCAGGGTCACGGAAAAATCGCCAATCTTGAGCACCGTGTCTTGACCGGCCTGGGAAGCATGCTGTCGGTAGTCATAGCCCTGCCCGGTGCCTTCAACGCCCATGAACACCAGGGTGTCGCTGCCCTGATAGCCATTGATCGCATCGAATCCGAAGGCGCCGCTGAACAGGTAGGTATTGCTGCCGTCCCCGGTGGAATGCATCACATCGTTGCCGGTGCCGCCGACGAAGGTCACGTGGCCCTTGTCGCTGCGCAACAGGTCATCGCCACCGTTGCCGAACAGCCAGTCGCCTTCGACGCCGGCCAGCAGCGTATTGCCCTGGGCATCACCGTTTTGCGAATGGCTGTAGCGGGTCAATTCGGCGCCGTTGAGCAGGCCGTTATCGGTCACGCTCCAGGTGATGTCTTTGGAGCTCCACCATGATCCGGATTCCTGGCTCACCAGCGCGCCGATGTCCCGGGTCAGGCTGATGCCGCCATAGGCGTCACGCACGAACAACGTGCCATCGCCATCGTTGGCGATGCTGAAGTTCTGCAGCGGCTTGAGCAGTTCGAAGGTGTTGTTGCCCTTGCCGCCCAGCAGCAGGTTGAAACCGCCATCGTCACGGAAACGGTCGTCGCCATCGCGGCCTTCGATGAAATCATTGCCGGCACCGCCCTTGAGCAGGTCGTTGCTGTCGGTGCCGATGATGAAGGTGCTGCCCCCGTGCGGCTCGCCGCTGCGCCCCAGGTCTTCGACCCAGGTGGCGCCACGGGACGACGCCGACAGGTTGGAGACGATCAGGGTCGAATCCTTCCCGGTCAGGTCATAGAAGGCCGAATCGATCACCCGGTTCAGCCCGTCGGCATAGCCCAATGAGCCATGGGCGCTCCAGTTCAGCGGGTTGAGGATGCTGAAGGGCACCAGGTTCTGTGCGGTGGAGGCGTACTGATCGTTGAAGTTGACGATGTTGTTGGTGGCCGAGGGTTGATGAGCGTCATGCTTGCCCAGTGAGCCATTGTTGAAGGTGGTGCCATCGAGCACCCGGAACACCGGGTCGTTTTCGTAACCGATGTTGAGCACATTGTCACCGGTGGCGCTTTGCGTCGGCGAGGCGAAGGCGATGTAGTTGGCATCCTTGAAGAAGCCGCCCCAGTTGTTGCCGCTCAACTGCGCCAGGCTGTTGACCCCCAGCCCGCCAAGGCTATGCCCGCTGACCAACACATCCTTGGCGCTCAGGCCGTGGGCGATGGCGAATGCAGCGACGCTCTTGAGCAGGTTGTCGAAAGCGTTCTTCGCGTAGTTGCTCGCGTAGTCCACCGGGCCGACTGCCGCCAGCAGGTTGTTTTTCATGTCGCCGAATGTGTCGCTGTAGCCCAGGCCGCCAGTGCCACGAAAGGCGATGCCCAGGCCGATCAGGTTCCCCGTCCCATCGTATTTACCGAGGATTTCGGCTTCGGCGCTGGTGAAGCCATCCCTCTCGCCAAAGAAGGTACCTTGGGCGCCAACCTTGCCCTGATAGCCCAGCGTCGTGGCGCTTATCGGCGCCCACCCACCGGCCGGCAATGGCTGGCCGGTGGGTGTGTAGGCATAGAGCGTCAAGGCGATGGCATCGCTGTACAACGCTTTGCCGGCCTCGCTGCCGGCGTTTTTGTAATCAAACAGTCCCATGTCGTTACCTCTCCATTCATTTGCGGCTGCATCATGCTTTTTGTAGGGGCAATCATCGACTTTGAGGACCCTGCCCGAACGCTTCGTCGACCCTGGCCAGATCCTGCTCACTCAAGGTCCCGGCGTAGTAATGCAATTTGGTCCAGGCCATCAGATAGTCGTAGCGGGCCTGGGCCAGGTCGCGGCGGGTGGTGAAGAGTTGTTGCTCGGCATTCAGTGCATCGAGGTTGACCCGTTCGCCGCCTAGGATGCTTTGCCGGGTCGACACCACCAATGCTTCGGCGGAGACCAGGGCTTTCTGATAGGCGCGCAGTTTGCTCACCCCTGACAGGCAGGCGCTGTACTGTCGGCGCAGCTGGATCAAGGTCTCGCGGGTCTTGCCGTCCAGTTCGTACTCGGCCTGCTCCATCGCGCGGCTGGCCTGGCGGGTCGAGGCCGACACACCACCGCCGGCGTACAGCGGCACATTGATTTCGATGCCAATGGTGTTGGTGTCGTAGCGCTGGTTGTAGGTGTTGCCGCTTTCCGATTCGTTCTGGCGCACCGTGGCGTAGGCGCTGACCTTGGGCAGATGCCCGGCCCGATTGCGTTCGACTTCATAACGCGCCACTTCCAGCGCCTGGCGTTGGGAAGCCAGATTCGGGTTGTTGGCCACGGCCATTTCATGCCAGGTGTCGTAATTGGCCGGTTGCAGGGTGAACGTCTGGAAGTGTTGATCCAGTGGGGCCAGATCGGCGATGTCGATGGCCGGCACGCCGATCAGCGCACCGAGTTCACGCAGGGACGCATCCTGTTCGTTGCGCGCCTCGATTTCCTCGGCGGTGGCCAGTTCATAGCGCGATTCGGCTTCGAGAATGTCGGTGCGTGTGCCTTCGCCTTGGCGAAACATCTGCTCGTTCTGCTGGAACTGTTGCTCGAAGGCTTTTTTCTTGGCTTGGGCGATGTCGATCTGGTCCTGGGCAAACAATGCCTTGGTGTAGTTTTCCAGCACCCGCACCAGCAACTCCTGGCTCTTGCCGCGAAAGTTTTCGTCGGCGAACAACGCCTGCGCAACGCCCTTGCGATAAGCCGCATAGGCCTCGTAGTCGAGCAACGGCTGTTGCAGGGTCAGGCTGGAGCCGTAACTGCTGTAGTGGCGGTCATCGCTCTGGTGTTGCCTGCGCTCGTCGAGGTAGGTGACCTTGGAATTGTTGCGGCCCTTGTTGTAGTTGTAACCCAGTCTCGGCAGCAGCCCGGCGCGGCCAATGGCACGGTTCTCAAGGCCTGCATCACGTTCCTTGATGGCCCCGAGGAATACCGGATCATTGCGTAATGCCTGTTCATAAATGTCGAACGGTCCCATGGCCGCCACGGCCGGGTTGCCCGCGAGCAGCATCAACGCCGCCCCGAGCATCGAAAGCTTTTTCATACAGCCGAACATCCTTATTCCTCGGTCAACGCAGCGCCGGCCCGGTCGAGCAGCGGTTTGAACAAATAGTTGAGGAGCGAACGTTCACCGGTGCGCACGAACATTTCCGCCGGCATGCCGGGCTTGATCACCAGGCCGTTGAGCTTTTCCATGGCCTGGTCGCTGACACTGCTGCGCAGCACGTAGTACGGTGCGCCGGTTTTCTCGTCGACCATCTGGTCGGCAGACACCAGGCTGACTTCGCCCGGTACACGCGGGGTGCGGCTCTGGTTGAACGCGGTGAACAGGATGTCCACCGGCAAGTGCGGGCCGACCTTGTCGATGAGGTTGACCGGCAGGCGCCCTTCCACTTCCAGGCGTGTGTCCTGCGGCACGATCTCCAGCAGGCTCTCGCCCTGACGCACCACCGCGCCTACGGTGTGCACGCTCAGGTTCACCGCAATGCCATCCGCCGTGGCGATGATCTCGCTGTGCTGCAGGTCGAATCCGGCGGAGGTCAACTGTTCTTCCAGCGTCACGCTTTTGAGCTGGGCATCGGCCAGTTGGCTGCGCACTTCTTTCTGGTATTCCTCGATGTGCTGTTGCAGCTTCAAGCGCGATTCGACAATGCCCTGCTCCACCCGACCGCTTTCGCCGAGGTTTTCCGCCAACTGTTGCTGCACCTGCGACAGTTGCCGCTGATAGTCCATCAATCGGTTGCGCGGGATGTAGCCGTTTTCCGCCAGTGGCGTCAGATTGCTTAGTTGTTGTTGCAGGGAGTCGGCCTGAGCGTTCAGGTCAGTTCGGGCACGGCGCATGCCGGCCAACTGCGCGCCGGCGCCTTCGATGCTGGCGCGCAAGGCGGCCTGCTCGCGGGCAAAGGCATCGCGACGGCTGCTGAACAACTGACGCTGGCCTTCGAGTACCAACGCCAGGCGCGGGTCGGGATCGTTACTCAGCTCGGTGGGAAAGTTCACCTGCTTGAGGTTGTCCCGTTCACTTTGCCAACGGGCGAGACTTGCCCAGGCCATGCGGTACTGCGCCTGCAGCGATTGCACATCCGCGGCGACCTGGGTCTCGTCGAGCCGGAACAGCGGCTGGCCCTGTTTCACCGATTGGCCTTCGCGTACCAGAATCTGGCTGACCACGCCGCTACTCATCGACTGCACGGCCTTGCGCTTGCCCGAAACCACCACCGTTCCCTGTACCGGTATGCCCTGATCAAGGGGCGCGAGGCTGGCCCAGGTAAAGAAACTGCCGGCGCCGGCGATCGCCAATACCCAGCCCAGGCGGACAAAGTAACGCGCATCGTGTTCAGGGCGTTTGGCCAGGTAGTCTTGCTCCATCGCCGCTTCGTTTTGAGGGTTCATGGGTGTGCTGCTCATGCGCCGGAACTCCTTGTCGTCGGCTGAGACTGCCAGCTCATGCTGAGCCCGCCCGGCGCTTGCACGGGTCTTTCCTGTTGGGCTTGCTGAGCCCCCGAGAGTGCCTTGAGTACCTCCTGGCTCGCACCGAACGCCTGCAAGCGCCCCTCGTTGAGCACCAGCAACTTGTCGGCCTGGGCCAGCGCGGAGGAACGATGGGTCACCAGGATCACGCTGGTGCCCTGGGCCTTCAACTGTGCAATCGCGCCGGCCAGCGCCGCTTCGCCCACGGTGTCGAGGTTGGAGTTCGGCTCATCCAGCACCACCAGGCTCGGCTGGCCGTATAGTGCACGCGCCAGGGCCACCCGTTGTTTCTGCCCGCCGGACAGGCCACTGCCGTCTTCGCCAAGCACGGTGTCGTACCCTTGCGGCAGGCGCAGGATCAGTTCGTGAACCCCGGCCTGCTGCGCAGCGGCCACGACTTTTTCCGGGTCGGCTACGCGAAACCGCGCAATGTTTTGCGCGATGCTGCCGCTGAACAACTCGATATCCTGTGGCAGATAGCCGATGTAGGGCCCGAGGTCGTCGCGGTTCCAGCGGTGGATGTCCGCACCGTCGAGCCGCACCGTCCCGCCGAGGGTCGGCCAGACGCCCACCAGCACCCGCGCCAGTGTCGACTTGCCGGAACCGGAAGCGCCGAGCACGCCCATCACCTCACCCGCCGCCAGGTGGAAACTGACCCGATGCAGCGTCGCCGCCCGCTGCCCCGGAGGCCCCGCGCTGACCTGCTCGAAGGTGATCTGCCCCTTCGGTGCCGGCAGCGCCATGGCCTCGTCGCTCGAGGGAAAGGCTTGCAGCAAGGCGTCGAGACGGTGGTAGGCGAGCTTGGCGCCGCTCCATTGCTTCCACACGGCGATCAACTGATCGATAGGGCTCAGCACGCGGCCCATCAGGATCGAACCGGCAATCATCATCCCGGCGGTCATGTCGCCCTTGATGACCAGCAAGGCACCAAGGCCCAGTACCAGCGATTGCAGGCACAGGCGCAGGGTTTTGCTCAAGGAACTGATGACGGCGCCGGTATCGCTCGCCTGGTTCTGCAGGCCGAGGAAGCGTGAATGCAGCTGGAACCAACGATTGCGCAACACCCCCAACATGCCCATGGCCTGAATGGTCTCGGCGTTGTGCAGGTGACTGGTGGCCAGTTGGCTGGATTGCTGGGAGTACGCGGCAGCTTCGGCCAACGGCTGTTTGGTCATGGACTCATTCAGCCAGGCCAGCGCAATCAGCAACAAAGCCCCCGCCGTGGCAAAAACACCGAGCCAGACGTTGAATAGATAAATCACCAGCAGGTACACCGGAAACCACGGCGCATCGAAGAACGCGAACAATGCCGGACCGGTGACAAACTGGCGAATATGCGTCAGATCGCCCAGTGCCTGTCCGGCGTTGCCTTCGCCCTTGAACAGGTTGCGCTCGAACGCCGCTTGATACACCCGCAGGTTGAACCGTCGCTCCAACTGACTGCCGATACGGATAACGATGAAACTGCGAACCGCCTCCAGCAAACCGATAAAGGCAAAGAATCCGACAATCATCAGCGACAACATGACCAGCGTCGTTTCATTCTGCGAGGACAGTACCCGGTCATAGACTTGCAGCATGTAAATGGAGGGCGCCAACATCAGAATATTGATCAGGGCGGTAAAACAGCCGACGCTGATCAAGATGCTCTTATAGTCCCCCAGTGCCTTTATTAAGGGTGCGGTGGCTGGGGCCTTCGCCATCTTCATGGATAATTCCTGAGTTGATATCCATCGCCACGCCTGGGCGCAGTTCCAATGAACTGTCCACGCGCGGTCGATATATGGTTTTTCCGTTGATCGTTTGCAACTAACAAGCAATGTTCAGTGATGCATGTGTGTCGAGGACTGCTTATGTAACTAATGCACCGCCCGCTCGAAAGTAATGCGCTGACCCGACGGCAACGTGCCTTGATAAAACCCTTCCTGCCGGCGGCTGAAGAACAGGATCTTCGAGCCTTCCTTGCCGGTGATTGCAATACCGTCCGGTTCGGGGAACCAGCCGATTGCCTGCTCGCCCACCCAGGCGCTGAAGCAGTCCGCGCCAGCGCCGAGCGTCTGGTTGGGGTGCAGGTCGATCAGGCATTGAGTCGGCGCAACGACGGGCGATTTGTCCGTGTCTTGCGCGGTATTCAACGTGGCCAGCCACTGGCCGGCCAACGCCGAGGGATCCGCCAGTTTCAGAATGTTTGCCATGGTTGCATCTCCAGAAAAGATCATCAGCACTGCCATTAGCCACGTGCTTGCCCTGCAGGAAAAGGCGCTGTGCGTCATGTTTTTTTGTACTCCGGGCCGCGACCCTGAGAGAGCGGCGCATCGAGCGCCGCCCTCCTTGTTCACCTCACATCAAGCCACGATGTCCGAGTACGCCGCCTGGCCCACGGTGCTGACCAGGAAATCAGCCACGCCATGCCCGGAGAAGTCGATCGACAACAGGCTGTTGCCACCCGACGTGCTGAGCACCGCATCGCCCACCGCCCCGGTGAAGGCGCTGACAAAGTGCAGCCCCGCGCCGTTGGTGATGCCGGTCAGGTCGATCTTGTCCAGGCCGCTGACAAAGTCGAGGATCTGGTCGACCGCGCCAGGCCTGGAGTCACTGCTGGCCGCAAACACGAAGGTGTCGGAACCTGCGCCGCCCCACAGTTTGTCAGCACCGCCGGCGCCAAAGAGGATGTCGTTGCCGGCACCGCCCTTCAGCTCATTGGACAGGTTATTACCGATCAGCAAATCGCTGCCCGAACCGCCAATGGCGTTCTCGACGGCGACACCCTTGGCGATGGAGACGTTGCCCACCAGGCCGCCAACGTCGGAGAACGACGCTTCGTTGAGGTTGATCTTCTGGTTCTGGGTAAACCCGGAGAAGTCCAGGGTGTCCTTGCCGCCGGCGTCCCACACCGAAAACACCACTTTGTCAGCCGACGAAGACGCGCTCAGGAAATCGCGGCCGGCGTTGGAATTGAATCCATAGGTGGTGTCGCCGGCGCGGGTCGTGGTATTGGCGCCGTAGAGCTGCTGAATGGCGGCGATATCGTCCATCAGCGGGCCGGACGAATAGGCTTCGACGCCGCCTTTGCTGAAGTTCTGGCTGGTGTTGCTTTCACTCCAGTAGCTCATGACGCTGTAACCGCGGGTGTCTTGCCCGTAGGAGGCGTCATTGTAGGTCGGCGCCCCTTCGCCCGCGTTGTAGTCGCCGGGGTGAGCCAGGCCCAGGGAGTGGCCGATCTCGTGGGTCAGGGTTTGCCGGCCATAATTGTTCAGCTCCGGCGTCTTGTTGGCCGTGTAGCTGCTGTTGATCAGGTACCAGGATGTCCCGTCGTAACCGGCCCCGGTGCCAGGCAGGTAAGCAAACGCCGCCGCACCGTCCTGGCCGCCGCTGTAATTGCCGAAGGTCATGTGGCCGTCACCGCCACTGGCCTTCTCGGTGAAAGTGAGCTTGGCCACATCGGCCCAGGATTGCATGGCGAGCACGGCCTGGGCTTTCTGTTGCGCGCTGAACTGACTGAAACCGGTGATCCCGTGCTTGTACATCGTGCTCGAAGATGCCGACGTCAGGAAGGTATAGGTCAGTTCGATCTTGCCGCTACCGTCCTTGTCCTGGTAAGCAGCGCCGTCGCGCAGCAATTGGTCGGCGGCCTGGTCGACGGAGAACGAGGGTTTGCCATTGACCGTGAGGTTGCCGCCCCGATCATACTGATGGCTGAAGCTATTGACCTGATTGAATGCAGAACTGCTTGCAGCTAATGCTGACAGCGGCAAAAACGCCTGTTCGGCGGTATCAATAGCGTAGCTTTTTACTTTCGACATAAACACACTTCCTTGTTTAGCTATGGAACAGTTTTTGTCTGATAGCGACAATCCCTGGCGAGATCGTCCTATCACTCGCCCATTGAAGGCGAACGAAAACTGACACAATTTGAAATCTAACGTCCACTACTTTTTTGGCGTCAAATTTAGTGTGTTTTGGGAAGTACCCGGAAACATTAGGCGCGATAAGAAAGCCTGGTATTAAAAAATATTGAGAGCGCGTAATTGTCGGACAATCAACAATTTAATTATTAAATAAAGATAAGTTGTTCGAGGTACGAAACGTCTGACTATTGATGTTTAAACCGATGAATTAATCACCCTTGATACCGAGTTATCGTTCTTCGCGAGCAGGCTCGCTCCCACA
>NZ_JBSVWS010000186.1:0-10399 GCF_054071155.1 Pseudomonas sp. SDO5532_S415
TGGACCTGTGTTCACAGAGCTAATGTGGGAGCGAGCCTGCTCGCGAAGAGGCCAGAACATTCAATATCAAAAAACCTGTCAGACCTGACTTTGTTTGGCCTTTAGATTTCGCGCATACCAAGGCCGCTGCGGCACCTTCCTGAACAGATCCTTGAGCTTCTTCTCGTCCTCGCCAAAGGTAATCCGCAGCGCCAGCTTCATGGTCTCCGGGTCCATTTCCACCGACTTGCCCGTCTGCAACCCCGGTGCAGTGCTACAGCCATGGGTGGTCGGACCCAGCCACGGGTCGCCGATTTCAACCCAGCGCCCCGGTGCGAACCACGGCACGCCATTGACCTCAAGCCGGCTGACTTCGCCGGGATGAAAGCGCTCGTGGGCGCGGAACCAGTCTTCCAGGCGATCGTCGATCCAACCGTGAAAGTGCCAGAACACCGGGCTCACATGAGACGAAAACGGATCGCCGAGGAAGTCGTTTTCCGGTGCAAACCAACGCGCGGAAAAGTCCGCCGGGTCACGGGCGAACGGTACCGGCTGGCCGTTGGACGGATCACGGGGTACCGAGGCCCAGCGCATGTGCAGCCAGTCGTGCAACCCCAACTCCACTTCCGAGCCGAACTGCCCCAGGGTCAGCTTCGACAGGTAACGCGGGTCGCGGTACTGCGATTCCCAGACCTGGAAATTGCTGTGGTACGTCTCGGCGGTCTTGATGTCGGCGACCCACTTTGAGTACTCGTCATCGTCTTCGGCCAGCCAGGTGGGCGGCAGCGCGGTACCGTCATGGTTGTCGAAATAATTGGCGAAGCCGATGCGATCCCGGGCCAGCTCCGGCTGCGGCAGCGGGAATTGCGTCCACGACGGCAAGTCCTGCAGCGAGCGCGCCGTACCGAGCATGTGCCGGTGCATGAAGAAGAAGTCTACGCCCGAACCGTTGCGATCCTTGCGCGCGCCACGGGCATCACGCTCCTTGTCCCGTGGACCAGGCTGCCAGCCGATGCCGCGCAAGGCGCTGCGCTTGTCTTCGGGCAGGTTGTGCCACTTGTCCCGGGACGCATGCCAGAGCTGGTGAAACAAGCGATGCTCGGCGGACGTCAGCCAGGCCAGCAGCGGCGCATTCAGACCGGTTCGCTCGCGGGCTTCGGGAAATACGCGCTTGACGGCGATGAAGCGATTGTCCTGGGCGGTCATCATCAACGGCCGGTCCAGATTCAACACCCGCCCACTGAGCGAGCCACTGCCGGCGTTGCCGAACCCGGCCCAGACCTCGTCCAGCGTCATGCTGAACTCGTAATCGGGGTTACCGTCGGCACTTAGCAATCGCCAGCTCAACTGCGCCGGTTTGGCGCCAGCCAGATCGCCGAGTACCCGGTAACGCGGCGCCCCGCTCGAACGCAGTCGTTCGGCGGTGTCGAGAAAACCGATCACCCCGCGACCTTTGTGGCCGATGTCGAGGAACACTTCCAACCCATCCGCCGGCAGGCCTTCAAGCCCCGCATCACGGCCTTCGAAACGGATCTGCCAGACACCACGCAAGGTATCGGCCAAACGCTGGCCGGCGACATCCGCGACATCGAACGACGCTTCGCCGGGGGTGATTGTCGGATCCGGTTTCGTCCATTGGCGATGCCCATAAAAAGCCGCAGGCACGGCAGCGCCGGTCAGCGCCAGGCCCGCCATGAACCATCGTCGAGAAATCGTCATTGCCCTACCTGTGTCAGCCATGAAGCAGGCTTTATCCAAGCTAGAACGTTGGTTGCGCCGAAAAATTTAAAAGCATTCGCGAGCAGGCTCGCTCCCACATTGACCGAGTGATCACTGAAGATCCCCTGTGGGAGCGAGCCTGCTCGCGAAGAGGCCGCACAAACACTAAATTCCTCCCCTGCTTTGACCGAATGATCACTGAAGATCCCCTGTGGGAGCGAGCCTGCTCGCGAAGAGGCCCGCACAAACACTAAATTCCTCCCCTGCTGACTCGTTCATCCCAGATAGCAAAGGCCCCTGCGCCCACAACAGGGCGGCGAACTGACTGAGACGGCAATGACAAAACCACGCTCGAAAAAGGCTCTTTTCATCGGCCTGCCGCTGGCCCTGGCGATCAGCGCCGGTGCAGGCTTCGCGGCCTGGGACTACTGGTTCAAGGACAACCCCGGCTACCCGGTCAAGGTAATGAAACAGGCCGATGAACTGCACGAACGCCTGCTCTCGTTCGACAGCCACATCACCGTGCCCATGGACTTCGGCACCGCCGGCAACGAAGCAGACAAGGACGGCAGCGGCCAGTTCGACCTGGTCAAGACCGGACGCGGACGTTTGTCCGGCGCAGCCCTGACGATTTTCGGCTGGCCGGAGATCTGGAACGGCCCCAACGCGCCCCACCGCCCTACCGCCGGTTTCATCGAAGAAGCCCGCTTCGAGCAGGAAACCCGCTACAAGATCATCAGCACCATGGTGCGCGACTATCCCAATCAGGTCGCCATCGCCTACACGCCTGACGATTTCCGCCGCCTGCACGGCGAAGGCAAGTTCGCGATCTTCATGAGCATGCTCAATGCCTACCCGCTGGGTAGCGACCTCAACGCCCTGGACAAATGGGCGGCCCGTGGCATGCGCATGTTCGGCTTCAGTTACGTGGGCAACAACGCCTGGGCCGACTCGTCGCGGCCGTTGCCGTTTTTCAACGATACCCGCGACGCCCTTGGTGGCCTTTCGGAGATCGGCAAGCAGGCCGTGCACCGCCTCAACGACCTCGGTGTAATCATCGATGTGTCGCAGATGTCGACCAAAGCCCTGGAGCAAGTCGCCCGCTTGAGCCGCACGCCGATGGTGGCGTCCCACTCGGCCCCCCGTGGCCTGGTGGACATCCCGCGCAACCTCAGCGACCAGGAAATGCAGTTGATCAAAAACAGTGGCGGCGTGGTGCAGATTGTCGGCTTCCCGACTTACATCAAACCGTTGAGCCAGGCCACCCAGGACAAACTCAATGCCCTGCGCGCGCGCTTCGACCTACAGCCGCTGCAAGGGCTGGAGATGGCGCTGATGCCGGGCGATCCGGTCATCACCGTCTGGTCCGAGCAGCGTTTCGGCGAATACGCCAGCCAGCTCTACGCCATCGTCGACGAAGAACCCAAGGCCACCCTCAAGGACTACGGCGACGCAATTGATTATGCGGTGAAGAAAATCGGCATCGACCATGTCGGCATCAGTTCCGACTTCAACGATGGCGGCGGTCTCGATGGCTGGAAGGACGTCAGCGAGGCGCGCAACGTGACCGCCGAGCTGATCAGTCGCGGTTACAGCGAAGCCGATATCGCCAAGCTCTGGGGCGGCAATTTCCTGCGGGTCTGGGACCAGGTACAGAAGTCATCCAAACCTGTGGCAAAAAACTGACTCCCCTTTGCACAAGCGAACCCAAGCCATGACCAACCGTCGTTCATTCCTCAAGCAGGCCGGCATTCTCGCCGCCGGATTGCCGCTGACTGCCGGCATGAACCTGCAGGCAGCCGCCAATCCGCAACCCTTGCCCAAGGGCAAGTGGGCGCAGTTGCGCCAGTTGTTCAATCAGGACCCGGACTACCTGCACTTCGCCAACTTCCTGGTAACCTCGCACCCCACGCCGGTGCGCAACGCCATCGATATGCACCGTGCCAACATCGACCGCAACCCCGGCCGCGCCATGGATTGGGACCTGCAGGAAACCGAGAAGCGCGAACATAACGTGCGGGTCTGGGCCGGTCGCTACCTCAATGCCAAGCCTGAACAGATCGCCCTCACCGGCAGCACCACCGAAGGCCTGGCGATGATTTATGGCGGCATTCATGTGCGTCCGGATCAGGAAATCCTGGTCAGCGAACATGAGCACTACTCGACCAATTACACCCTTGAATACCGCCAGCAGCGCCAGGGCACCCAGGTGCGCAAGCTCAAGCTGTTCGAGAACAGCCGCGACATTTCCGTGGACGAAGTGCTGGACTCGATCGCCAAAGGCATTCGCCCCGAGACCCGCGTGCTGGGCATGACCTGGGTGCAATCGGGTAGCGGCGTGAAACTGCCGATCGGCGAAATCGGCAAGCTGGTAGAAGAGCTGAATCAGAAGCGTGACGAACAAGACCGCATTCTTTATGTGGTCGACGGCGTGCACGGTTTCGGCGTCGAGGACCTCGCGTTTCCCGACATGCACTGCGACTTCTTCATCGCCGGCACCCACAAATGGATGTTCGGCCCCCGAGGCACCGGGATCATTTGTGCCCGCTCGGCCGAGCTCAAGGATGTCACGCCGATCATTCCGACCTTTTCCGAAGCCACCACCTTCTCGACCATCATGACCCCCGGTGGCTATCACAGCTTCGAACATCGCTGGGCGGCGGACGAAGCCTTCAAGCTGCATCTGGATTTGGGCAAGGCCGAGGTCCAGGCGCGCATTCACGCACTCAATACCTACGCCAAGAACCGCCTGCTGGAACAACCGCAGATCGAACTGGTCACGCCGCAAAGTCCGGAGCTTTCTGCCGGTTTCACCTTTTTCCGGGTCAAGGAACAGGACTGCGAAAAGGTCGCCAATCAGCTGATGCAAAACCGCGTGGTCTGCGATGCGGTGGAACGTGACGCCGGCCCGGTGGTGCGCATCGCCCCGGGCCTGCTCAACAGCGAAAGCGAAATCGACCGTTTCATGGCGCTGCTCAACAAGACCGCCTGACGGCCTGACACCTCCCCCCCCTGTGGGAGCGAGCCTGCTCGCGAAAGCGGACTGCCAGCCAACCTTGATGTCGACTGACACGCCCTCTTCGCGAGCGGGCTCGCTCCCACAGGGATCGTTTTTCTATGATCGAGAGGATTCATGAACAGCAATCCACTAACCCTGCCGCTCAAGGCCCTCGCCCTGACCGCCCTCATGGCCGGCGCCGCACAAGCCGCCACTCCACCGCCACCGGGCAAAGTCTTCAAGGACTGCAAGGACTGTCCCGAAATGGTCGTGCTGCCCGCCGGAACCTTCACCATGGGCACCCCGGACGATGAAGTCGGCCGCGAGCCCGATGAAGGGCCGATGCATGACGTGACCTTCGCCAAGCCATTCGCCATGAGCCGTTTCCAGGTCACCGCCGGGGAATGGGACAGCTACGTGCGCGAAAGCGGCGTGATCATCGCCAACGGCGATACCCGGCCGGGTCGCGAGTGCATCGCCAGCAAGCCGCGCTATCCGCAGAGTCCGCGCCAGCCGGCGGTATGCATGAACTTCGACGACGTGAAAAACTACGTCGCCTGGCTGTCGAAGAAGACCGGGCAGAAGTACCACATGGTCAGCGAAGCCCAGCGCGAATACGCCGCCCGTGGCGGCAGCAAAGGCCCGTTCCCCTTCCCGTTCGATGAAGGCAAGGAATACAGCATCGCCAAACACGCCAACACCTACGGCCCGGCGGATGGTTACAGCTACAGCTCGCCGGTGGGCAGCTACCCGCCCAACGCCTTCGGCATGTACGACATGCACGGCAACGTCTATGAATGGGTGGAAGACTGCGAGCACCCGAACTACGTCGGCGCCCCCACCGATGGCAGCGCCTGGCTCGAGCCCAACTGCGAAGCCGTGCGTATCCGCGGTAACGACTGGGGTGAAGCCCCGGTGTTCTCCCGCTCCGGCAATCGCAACAGCCAGTACCCGCAAGAACGTGGGGACTGGATAGGCTTTCGCGTAGTGCGCGATCTCTAAAACCACACCCCACCCACTGTGGGAGCGAGCCTGCTCGCGAAAGCGGACTGTCGGCCAGCATTAATGTCGACTGACACTCCCTCTTCGCGAGCAGGCTCGCTCCCACAGGGTTCCATGTGAAGTCGCCCTCACCACCCATCCCCCACCGCCTAAATTAACCCCTCGACCAGACGTTCTACTGGGTATCTGCCTTCCGACCCAAGGAACTGTCTTCCATGACCCAGCCTAACCGAGGCGCCATCGGCGAATTGTTCGCCCTGTTGAAACCGTTTCGACTCATCGTCGCCGCGTCCATTTTCCTGGGCATGGTCGGCGGCCTGAGCGTCACGGTGCTGCTGGCGACCATCAACAACGCCCTGCATTCCGAAAGCGGCCTGACCCAGGGCGTGGTCGCGCTGTTCGCCGGGCTGTGCCTGTTGGCGCTGGCCAGTTCGATCTGCTCGGACATCGGCACCAACTACGTCGGCCAACACATCATCGCCAAGCTGCGTAAACAGTTGGGCGAGAAAGTGCTGTCGGCGCCGATCGAACAGATCGAGCGCTATCGCAGCCATCGCTTGATCCCGGTGCTGACCCACGACGTCGACACCATCAGCGACTTTGCCTTCGCCTTCGCGCCACTGGCGATTTCCGTCACCGTGACCCTGGGCTGCATGGGCTACCTGGCGATTCTGTCGTGGCCGATGTTCCTGATCATGGTCGCCGCGATCCTGATCGGCACCGCGATCCAGGCCTACGCCCAGAGCAAGGGAGTGCAGGGTTTCATGGCCGCCCGCGACGCCGAAGACGAATTGCAGAAGCACTACAACGCGATTGCCGAGGGTGCCAAGGAACTGCGTATTCATCGTCCTCGCCGCCAGCGCATGTTCGTTTCGGGCATCAAGGCCACCGCCGAATTCATCTGCAACACCCAGGTGCGCTCGATCAACACCTTCGTCATCGCCAAGACTTTCGGCTCGATGCTGTTCTTCGTGGTCATCGGCCTGGCCCTGGCTCTGCAAACCTTCTGGCCGAGCGCCGACAAAACCGTCATGAGCGGCTTCGTGCTGGTGCTGCTGTACATGAAAGGCCCGCTGGAGCATTTGATCAGCACACTGCCGATTGTCAGCCGCGCGCAGATTGCCTTCCGCCGCATTGCCGAACTGTCCGAGCAATTCTCCACCCCTGAACCTCATCTGCTGCTCAGCGATCAGGGCAACGTCAAACCCGTCGTGCACGAGCTGCAACTGGCGGACGTGCGCTACGCCTTCCCGTCGGTCGACGGTGCCACACCGTTCCAGCTGGGGCCGGTCAACCTGACGATCAAACAGGGCGACATCACCTTCATCGTCGGCGAGAACGGTTGCGGCAAGACCACGCTGATCAAGTTGCTGCTGGGCCTGTACACGCCGCAGCAGGGGCAGATCCGTGTCAACGGCGAAGCGATCGATGCGCAGAATCGCGATGACTATCGCCAGTTGTTCACCACCATCTTCGCCGACTACTACCTGTTCGACGACGTGGCCCAGGGCGACACACAGATCCCGGAAGACGCCAACAAGTACCTGCAACGCCTGGAGATCGCGCACAAGGTCAGCGTCAAGGACGGCAACTTCACCACCACCGACCTCTCCACCGGCCAGCGCAAGCGCCTGGCCCTGGTCAATGCCTGGCTGGAGGAACGCCCCGTGCTGGTGTTCGACGAATGGGCCGCCGACCAGGACCCGACCTTCCGCCGGATCTTCTACACCGAGCTGCTGCCGGACCTCAAACGCCTGGGCAAGACCATCATCGTGATCTCCCACGATGACCGTTACTTCGATGTCGCGGACCAGTTGGTGCGCATGGAAGGCGGTCGGGTGGTCACCGAGCTGACGCCTGCCTGATCACACCCCTTACCTGTGGGAGCGGGCTTGCCCGCGATGGGGCCATCACATTCAACATTGATGCTGACTGATCCACCGCTATCGCGGGCAAGCCCGCTCCCACAGGTTTTCGCGAACTATTTGAATCTTCGAAAAATTATTTTTCCGGTTTCTTTCCGGTTTCCTGTCAGCGCTCCGTCTTAATAATCATTCCTATTAACAAAAACTCTGCACGACACTTTTCAGGAGCACAGGTAAGTAATGCGATCTCTTCCACGCCGCACACCTCTCGCGCTGGCTGTACAGCGCCCGTCTCTGCATAGAACCCTGTTGACCAGCGTTCTGCTGACCGCCACCTTGCTGGGGAGCTCGATGGCCAATGCAGCACCTGTAAAAGTGAGTATTGCCGTGCAGCCGCTGTCCAGCGCGCTGACCGAATTGGGCATGCAGACCAACCTGCAAATCCTCTACAGCCCGGATCAAGTGGCCGGCATCAAGTCCCGCGCCGTGTCCGGTTCGCTGGAGCCGTCGGCGGCCCTGGCCGAGATGCTCAAGGGCACCGGCATTTCGTTCCAGATCAATGGCAACAGCGTCACGCTGATTTCCGGCGGCGGTTCGAGCCTGCAACTGGGTGCGACCACCATTTCCGGCCAGGCCCTGGGCCTGACCACCGAAGACACCGGTTCCTACACCACCGGCGCCACCACCACCGCCACCAAGCTGCCGCTGACCATCCGCGAAACCCCGCAATCGGTCACCGTGGTGACCCGTCAGCAAATGGATGATCGCGGTGTCACCAGCGTCGCCGATGCGTTGCGCAACACCCCCGGCGTCACGGTTCAGAAGTACGACAGTGACCGTACCGAGTTTTCCGCCCGTGGTTTTGCCATCACCAACTTTCAGTACGATGGCGTCAACATTCCCTACGACGGTGTTTACGGTGAAAACCCGAACAACAGCGATGACGCAGCCAGCCTCGACCATATCGAAGTCATCAAAGGCGCGACCGGCCTGATGACCGGTGCCGGTGACCCCGCCGCCACCGTCAACCTGATCCGCAAGAAACCGACCAAGGATTTCAAGGCCTCGATCAGCGGTACCGTCGGTTCCTGGGACAACTACCGCACCGAAGGCGACATCTCCGGTTCGCTCAATGATACCGGCAGTGTGCGCGGCCGCTTCGTCGGCGCCTTGCAGGATAAAGACTCATACATCGATCACTACAGCCAGAAGAAAGACCTGTACTACGGCATCCTCGAAGCCGACCTGACCGACGATACCCTGCTGACCCTGGGTGTCGACAAATCCAGCGCGACGCCACGTGGCAGTTCCTGGACCGGTAACTCACCGTATTTCTCCGACGGTGGCCGCACCGATTTCACACGTAGTTTCAACCCGGGTGCCGACTGGAGCCGTCGTGATTTCGACAGCATCACGTACTTCGCGTCCCTGGAACAAGCGCTGGCCAATGGCTGGAAATTCAAGGCCAGCTTCGACCAGAAAACCACCGATCATGACACCCAACTGGCCTCGGCCAGCGGCGGTTACCCGAACCGCGAAACGGGCGAAGGCATGTTCTTTTACTGGGGGCGCTGGGAAGGCCATCGCGTACAGAACACGGCTGACGTGAACGTGTCTGGCCCCTTCACCCTGGGCGGTCGCGAACATGAACTGGTGGCAGGCTTCATGACCTCCCATTCCCGTCAGACCGGTGCGACTTACGACTCCACCGCCTTCGGCGAAGTGACGGGTAACATCTTTGACTGGGAAGGCCACCTGGCGAAGCAAGACTTCCCGAAAAACGGCAAGTACGAGCGTACCCAGAGCCAGAACGGCGCGTACCTGGCCACGCGCCTGCGCCCGACTGACGACTTGTCCTTCATCCTCGGCGGCCGTGTAAGCACCTACAAGTACGACGAGGACTACACCTACTACCCGGGCTCCGGCTTCGCCGACACCGAAGCCGGCTACAAGGAACATGGCGTCGTCACGCCTTACGCCGGTGTGGTGTATGACCTGGACGATACCTACTCGGTCTACGCCAGCTACACCAGCATCTACCAGCCACAAATCTACAAGGACGCCAGCGGCAAGACCCTCGAGCCGGTTGAAGGTGACAGCTACGAAACCGGCATCAAGGCGGCCTACTTCGAAGGCAAGTTGAACGCTAGCCTGGCCTTGTTCCAGATCGAGCAGGACAACGTCGCCCAGTACGTCACCACCGACACCAATACCGGTCAGGACGTCTACAAGGCAATCTCCGGGGCCAAAACCAAGGGTGTGGAACTGGAACTGGCCGGTGAACTGGCGCAAGGCTGGAACTTGTCCGCTGGCTACACCTACGCCCGTACCCGCGATCAGGACCATCAACGCATCTTCGGCTTCCCGCTGGCCACCAGCAAACCGGAACACGTGGTACGCACCTTCACCACCTACCGCCTGCCCGGCGCACTGGATCAGTTCACCGTCGGTGGCGGTGTCAGCTGGCAGAGCGCGTTTTACGGCCAGAGCTTCAGCCCGAACGTGGGTAATGGCGAAGGCGGCAGCACCATGCTCAAGCAAGGCGGCTACACCCTCGTCGACCTGATGACCCGTTATCAGTACGACGAACACCTGAGCTTCACCGCCAACGCCTACAACGTCTTCGACAAGAAGTACCTGACGGGCCTGGGCAACTTCGGCACCACCTTCTACGGCGAGCCGCGTAACTTCCAGCTGACGGCGAAATACGATTTCTGAGCGGTAAGCTGAAATGAAAAATGCCCGTATCGAGAGATGCGGGCATTTTTTTGTCTGTGGGATTTTTGGTGATTGTCAGTCAGTCTTCGCGAGCAGGCTCGCTCCCACAAGGTTATCA
>NZ_JBSVWS010000187.1:0-10362 GCF_054071155.1 Pseudomonas sp. SDO5532_S415
TGAGCGCCGCAATAACTGTGGGAGCGGGCTTGCCCGCGATGAGGCCGGTACTGACAGCGTAAATCCATCAGACCGCCGCAAACCGCTTATCCAGATAATCAATGATCACCTTGGACTCATACATCCAGGTGGTCTGGCCATTCTCTTCGATACGCAGGCAGGGCACCTTGATCTTGCCGCCTTGCTCCAGCAGGGTCTGGCGATCCTGCTCGTTGTTCTTCGCATCGCGTAACGCCACCGGCACATTCAGGCGGCGCAGGGTGCGGCGGGTTTTCACGCAGAACGGGCAAGCGTGGAATTGATACAGGGTCAGTCCCTTGGCGGCGGCTTCGACCTGGGCCTGAGCGGCGGCGGGGCGCTGCTTCTTGCCAGGGCGAGTGAGGAAGTCGATGAAGATGATCAGTTGGCCGAGGCCGACACGAAGCGCTTTGACGAACACGTTGTAAGCCTCACGGGGCAAATGAAGAAAGTCGCGCAGCTTACCTGATTTTTCACAGGCGAAAAAAAACCGGCGATGAATGCCGGTTTTCCTTGAGTTACGAGTTACTTGATGAGGCTGAGGAATTCGCTGCGGGTCGCCGCGTTCTCACGGAACTCGCCGAGCATCACCGAGGTGATCATCGTGGAGTTCTGCTTTTCCACACCGCGCATCATCATGCACATGTGCTTGGCCTCGATCACCACCGCAACGCCCAGGGCGCCGGTGACCTGCTGGACCGCGTCGGCGATCTGGCGGCTGAGGTTTTCCTGGATCTGCAGGCGACGGGCGTACATATCGACGATCCGCGCGACTTTCGACAAGCCCAGCACCTTGCCGCTCGGAATGTACGCGACGTGAGCCTTGCCGATGAACGGCAGCAGGTGGTGTTCGCACAACGAGTACAGCTCGATGTCCTTGACCAGCACCATTTCGCTGTTGTCGGAGCTGAACAAGGCACCGTTGGTGACTTCTTCGAGCGTCTGTTCATAACCGCGGCAGAGGTACTGCATGGCTTTGGCGGCACGTTTTGGCGTGTCGAGCAGGCCTTCGCGGGACACGTCCTCGCCCAATTGGCCGAGAATCGCGGTGTAATTCTGTTCCAGGGACATGAAACTACCTGTGGGATTTTACGCAAAGAGCAAGGGTACGGTGGCGGACACGGCGCTGCAAGCGTGACGAATCAGCTTTACTCGTCGCGACCTTCCATCATGGTGCGTTTGAGCATCACATAAACCGCGCCGGCACCGCCGTGTTTTGCCTGGCAAGAGGTGAAGCCTAGCACTTGTGGATGCTGGCGCAGCCAGGTGTTGACATGACTTTTGATCATCGGTCGCTTGCCATCCAGGCGCACGGCCTTGCCGTGGGTCACGCGCACGCAGCGGATTTCGAATTTGGTGGCTTCGGCCAGAAACGCCCAGAGGGTTTCCCGGGCCTTTTCCACGCTCATGCCATGCAAGTCAAGGCTGCCCTCGAACGGGATCTGGCCGATCTTGAGCTTGCGCATCTGGCTTTCCTGCACGCCGTCACGTGCCCACATCAGCTCGTCTTCAGGACCGACGTCGATGACGAACTGATCGGACAGTCCATCGACGGTGGTGGCATCGGTGCGCACGGTGGCGGCTTGTCGCAGCTTGGCGATCTGCGCGCGGTCAGCTTTGGGTTTGCCGGTTTCGGCGCGATCGTGCTTGATCGGCTTGACGCCTTGGATCGCGTTTTTGAACAGGGAAAAATCGTCGTCTTGCATGTCAGCCTCCGCGAAGGGCGGCCAGTTTACCCAACTCGAAGCGAATGGGCGCGCGACAAAACGCGCGGCGTTCGGCCGCGGCCTTGGACTCAGTCGTGTTTTTTCATCAGATGCGGGGACATGTTGAGCGCCTGCGACTGCCGTGAGCGGCGCCGGCAGCGACGCCACATCCATACGCCGAGGTACAGCACGAACAGACCGATCGCCAGAATCACCGCGGCACCGGCGCGGTTGGTGTTCATCTCGCCCAGGGCAGGTGCGTGCCCCAGCAGGCTGGCGACGCCGGCCATGGCAAGCAACACACCGCACGTAGCCAGCAACGCAGCGAAGGCTGCGCCGATTCGAAAACGCCAGTTGCGTTGGCCTTTGGGCCGCAAGCGGCGAGCGTCAAAACCATCGGATAACTTCATTCCGACCTTCCTCAATGGGTATCGGCCCTTCGACCGGAAGTTGACCGGGATGTTCCTGAGGCTAAGACAATTGCAGCTAATGAGAGGCTTTTACGGATGAGCGGCGGCATGGACCGCTCATCAACCCTGGAATCAGACCAGGTCGTTGGTCTGGGCGACGGCGGCAAAGTTGTCCGCCATGATCGCCATTTCGGTCCGCTGCACATCCTCGGCGCTCAGGACGCCGCCTTTGTACGGTAGATCGCGGGTGGCGCAGGCGTCTTCCACGAGGGTACAACGGAAACCCAGGTTTTTCGCTGCCCGCACCGTGGTGCTGACACTGGAGTGACTCATGAAACCGCAAACCACCAGATCCACCGAGCCCAGCTCTTCCAGGCGTTTTTTCAGATCCGTGCCATGGAATGCACTCGGCAGGATCTTTTCAATCTTGATTTCGCCGGCAAGCGGCTCCAGCCCCGGAATGAATTGCCCGCGCTCACCGCGTGGGTCGAACAGCCCACCGACGGTGCCGAGGTGGCTGACATGCACGATCGGCCGGCCGGCCGCACGGGCAGCAGTCACCAATTTCTTGATGTTCGCGACAGCCGCATCCATGCCGCTCAGGGCCAGTGGGCCGCTGAGGTATTCTTTCTGGGCATCGATGATGATCAGGGTCGCATGACTCAGTTTGGCTGCTGCGTAGCCGCGGCCGCTGAGTTGAAACATCGTTTGTGGAACGGACATTCTGGGGCTCCTTGGAGTGGGGCTTTTGCGACATTGTCCTCTGGCTGAGCGCTTCTGTGAATCGCTACTATCGTAGGCACCGTCGTTACTGGCGTGCAGCGTTGTCAAGTGGGCCGATTTGTTCAATACCGGGCTGTAAAAAGAGATTAGTCCTACATCTGCACCGGTGTTTTTCCTGCGTCGTCGTGGCGACGTTTGACTGGTAGAATCGCCCGTCGATTTTTCTGGAGTTTGCCGTCGTGATCACTTCCCGCCTTCGTACCCTGCGTGACCATATCCGTTGGGCCGTCAGCCGCTTTCATGGGGAGGATCTGTTTTTCGGCCATGGGACCGACAACGCCTGGGACGAAGCCCGTCAATTGGTGTTGGGTGCCTTGCACTTGCCGTGGGAAGTTTCCGACAGCTACCTCGATTGCAATCTGGAAGAAGACGAATTGGTCCACTTGCAACTGTTGCTCAAGCGTCGCATTGAAGAACGGGTACCGACTGCTTATCTGCTGGGCGAAGCCTGGTTCTGCGGGATGTCGTTCATCGTCGATGAACGCGTTCTGATCCCGCGTTCGCCGATTGGCGAGTTGATCGAGAACCGTTTTACCCCTTGGCTGGGTACCGAGCCTGCTCGGATCCTCGACCTGTGCACAGGTTCAGGTTGCATTGGTATCGCCTGCGCCTATGAGTTCCAGAACGCTGAAGTGGTGCTGGCCGATCTGTCGTTCGAAGCGCTGGAAGTGGCCAACCAGAACATCGAGCGCCATGGCGTCGATGAGCGGGTCTACACGGTGCAGGGTGACGGTTTCGAGGGGCTTCCAGGGCAGCGTTTCGACCTGATCGTTTCGAACCCGCCTTACGTCGACGCCGAAGATTTTGCCGATATGCCGGACGAGTACCAGCATGAACCGGAGCTGGGCCTGGCCTGCGGTGACGATGGATTGAACCTGGTGCGGCGCATGCTCGCCGAAGCGGCGGATCACCTGACCGAGAAGGGCTTGTTGATTGTCGAGGTGGGCAACAGCCAGGTGCACGTCGAGGCGTTGTACCCGGAAGTCGACTTCGCCTGGCTGGATTTCGAGCGTGGCGGGCATGGCGTGTTCATGCTGTCGGCCGAGCAGTGCCGGGATCATCAGGCACTGTTTGCATCCCGCGTTTAACCGTCAAAAAGCTTCGCGAGCAGGCTCGCTCCCACAGGGGATTTGTGAACGACGCAGATCCAGTGTGGGAGCGAGCCCGCTCGCGAATAGCCGCGCCGCGGTTTCAAGTCTTCAACGGTGCGTCGCAATCCAGATCAGCAACCCCGCCTGAAACACCGCGAACGCCACCAGGCAGGTAATGGTGAAGCGCAACCCGGCGTCTTCGCGTTTGTACTTGCTGACTTTTTCTTCGTGTTTCTTGAGTTTGACTTCCTGCTCGGCGAGATTCTGCTCGGCTTGCTGGAGCATCTGCGCGGCTTCAAGAATTTCCACGACTTGCAGTTTTTCCGTGTTCCAGTCACCCAGCAGGTCGCCGACCAGCACTTCTTTGACGCTGCCCTTCAAATGCTGGGCGTCGGCGTAAACCACATCGAAACCGTGTACCCGCAAAAAATGATCGCGGCGCAGGCGGGTGTCTTCGTTCAACGCGTCCTTGTTGTTGAGATCAATGCCGTCGACTGTGTAGCCGGGCCAGCGCTTTTTCGCCCAGGTAATGCCTTGCGCTGCCATGAAGCGACCGATGCCACGGTTCAGCGGTTCGACCTGCAGGCCGCTGTCCGGGTTGAAATGCACGCGTTTTTCAGTGTGGTCGACCCACACGTCCAGATGATTCTGTTCCTTGCGCACCCGCTGGCCGGGAAGGGAGATGCTCATGCGCATCAGGCTGCGTAGCTTGTCGTTGCGTTCGGCGTAACCGAATTCGACGAAGCGCAACGGCCGACCGCCGGTACTGCGGTCAGTCTGCAACGGCGCCAGGCGGAGCATTTTGTGGTGCTCGACGTGGACGTCCGCCCAGGGCAGCTCGACCGCTGGCGGTGCGTCTTTTTCAGCGGTGGTGTCGGGTGAAGTCGGGGTATCGGTCATAACGGCGAGATCCTGTCCAAGCTCAGCTTGCCGCCAGCCAGTGCGCTGGCGACAAAGTCTTATCGGCCGTTTTCGACAAGACTGGAGAGCAAATTAACGGGAGCCAAGTCCGTCAATGAACCCGAGGATTCGCGAACCCAGTTCCGCCGCCAGCGGCAAATTCGGATCCTTGTAGGAGGCCAACTGGCGTTTGACGTCGTTGGGCACGATGCGCATGACATGGTTCATGCCTTCGATCAGTGCCAGTTCAGCGTCCGGTTTGGCCGCCTTGAGCAGGCGTGCATCATTGACGCCGACCTGGATATCGTTGCTGCCCTGAATGATCAGCGCCGGCATTTTCAAGCGGGCGAAGGCTGCCGCCGGGTCCTGGCGGAACAGCGAAATCAGATACGGCTGTACGCTCGGGCGGAAAATCACCTGCAATGGCGGCGGCACGTTGTTGTCGGTTTTCCCGGCCTTGAGGCTGTCGAGCAGCTCGTTGCTGCGCAGCATCAGCGGCGGCGGCAGGCGATTGCTCAGTTGCTGGCGCAGCACCTGATCGATCGGCCGGGCGCTGCCGGACATGGAAATCACTGCCGCCGCATCGACGCTCGGCGCCGCGAGGCTGGCGATCAACGCGCCTTCGCTGTGCCCCAACAGGATCAGCTTGCCGAAACGAGGATCGGTTTTGAGTTGGCGGCCCCAGGCTTCGGCGTCCGCGACATAGGCCTCCAGCGTCAGGTTTCGTTCGTCCGGGGTCGCTGCCAGGCTCGCGGCCACGCCACGTTTGTCGTAACGCACGCTGGCGATGTTGTGTTTGGCCAGCACCCACGCCAGGCGTTTGAGGCTGTCATTGCGTCCGCCGTCGGGGTTGTTTCCGTCGCGATCCGTAGGACCGGAGCCGGAAATGATCAGGACAACCGGTACCGGTTTGTCGGATTTTGGCAGCAACAGCGAGCCGAACAGCTCGCCGGTGCCGGTGTCCAGGGTGATCGGCCGTTGCAGGACTGTGGCCTGGGCGAAGCCGGACATCAGGGTAAGGCTCAAGATCAAAACTCGCAGCATCATCACGCCATTATCATCAAGATGCCGGTTGGACTCGCAGGCACCCATAAGGTTCGAGGATGAACTACTTGGGTAGCCTGCGTATACTGGCGCGCATTACGTATTTGGGTTCGATTTCACGGAGCGTCCTGCATGTCCGGCAATACCTACGGCAAGCTGTTCACTGTCACCACCGCGGGCGAAAGCCATGGTCCGGCGTTGGTCGCCATTGTCGATGGCTGCCCGCCGGGCCTGGAGATCTCCCTGGAGGATCTGCAGCGCGACCTGGACCGCCGCAAGCCCGGCACCAGCCGCCACACCACCCAGCGCCAGGAAGCCGACGAAGTCGAAATCCTCTCCGGCGTGTTCGAGGGTCGCACCACGGGTTGCTCCATTGGCCTGTTGATCCGCAACACCGACCAGAAGTCCAAGGACTACTCGGCGATCAAGGACCTGTTCCGCCCGGCCCACGCCGACTACACCTACCACCACAAATACGGCGAGCGCGATTACCGTGGCGGCGGTCGCAGCTCGGCCCGTGAAACGGCCATGCGCGTTGCCGCTGGCGCCATTGCGAAAAAATACCTGGCCACCCAGGGCATCGTCATTCGCGGCTACATGAGCCAGCTCGGGCCGATCGAAATACCGTTCAAGACCTGGGATTCGGTGGAGCAGAACGCCTTCTTCAGCCCTGATCCCGACAAAGTGCCGGAACTCGAGGCCTACATGGACCAGTTGCGCCGCGACCAGGATTCGGTCGGCGCGAAGATTACCGTGGTGGCTGAAGGCGTAATGCCGGGCTTGGGCGAGCCGATCTTCGACCGTCTTGACGCCGAACTGGCCCATGCGCTGATGAGCATCAACGCGGTCAAGGGCGTAGAAATCGGTGCCGGTTTCGCCAGTGTCGCCCAGCGCGGTACCGAACACCGCGATGAGATGACCCCGGAAGGTTTCCTCAGCAACAACGCCGGCGGCATCCTCGGCGGCATTTCGTCCGGTCAGCCGATCGTTGCGCACCTGGCACTGAAGCCGACATCCAGCATCACCACGCCGGGCCGTTCCATCGACATCAACGGCAACCCGGTGGAGGTCATCACCAAGGGCCGTCACGACCCGTGTGTCGGTATTCGCGCCACGCCGATCGCCGAAGCGATGATGGCCATCGTCCTGATGGACCACCTGTTGCGCCACCGTGGACAGAACGCCGATGTGCGCGTGAGCACGCCGGTGCTGGGTCAGCTTTAATGGCTGACTTGAAAGCCGCTGCAGTCTGATGGCGGTGGCGGCGCTTCCGTACTGGCGGCTTTCCAGCTTCTATCTGTTCTATTTCGCCTTGCTCGGTTCGACAGCGCCGTTTCTGGCGCTGTACTTCGATCACTTGGGATTTACCCCGGCGCGAATCGGCGAACTGGTGGCGATCCCCATGCTGATGCGTTGCGTGGCGCCGAACATCTGGGGCTGGCTCGGTGACTACACCGGCCGGCGCCTGGCCATCGTGCGCTTCGGTGCCGTTTGCACGCTGCTGACCTTCTCGCTGATTTTCGTCAGCAAGACCTACGCCTGGCTGGCGATGGTCATGGCCTTGCATGCATTTTTCTGGCATGCGGTGTTGCCGCAATTCGAAGTCATCACCCTGGCACACCTTAAAGACCAGACATCGCGCTACAGCCAGATCCGCTTGTGGGGCTCCATCGGTTTTATCATCACCGTGGTTGCGCTTGGGCGTTTGTTCGAATGGCTCAGCCTCGACATCTACCCGGCGGCGCTGGTGCTGATCATGGCCGGCATCGTTCTCAGCAGCCTGTGGGTGCCGAACGCGCAACCGGCGCAGGGTAACCGGCCGACGGGGGAGGGTTTCCTCAAGCAATTGCGCAGCCCCGGCGTGCTGGCGTTTTACGCTTGCGTGGCACTGATGCAGATGAGCCACGGACCGTATTACACGTTTTTGACCCTGCACCTTGAGCGATTGGGTTACAGCCGTGGCGTCATCGGCATGCTCTGGGCCGTTGGCGTGGTGGCGGAGGTGTTGATGTTCATGGCCATGAGCAAGATATTCTCGCGCTTCTCGTTGCGTCGGGTGCTGCTGGCGAGTTTCCTGCTGGCGGCATTGCGCTGGTTGCTGCTCGGTTCGCTGGCGGAGTTTCTCTGGGTGCTGCTGTTTGCCCAGATCCTGCACGCGGCGACGTTCGGCAGCTTTCACGCCGCTGCCATTTCCTTCGTGCAACGTAGCTTCGGCGCGCGCCAGCAAGGGCAGGGCCAGGCGTTGTACGCCGCACTGGCTGGCACCGGTGGCGCATTGGGCGCGTTGTATTCCGGCTACAGCTGGAACGCCCTGGGCGCGGCATGGACTTTTAGTATTGCCAGTCTCGCAGCCCTCGCGGCTGCCGTTATCATTGCCACACGTATGCAAGAGGACAGGCCATGAGCCTTACCCGTGAACACCTCGCCCAGGAAATCATCGACGCCGGGCGTTTTCTGTATGGCCGCGGCTGGTCGCCGGCCACCAGCAGCAATTATTCGACCCGATTGTCGCCGACCGAAGCCTTGTTGACGGTGTCGGGCAAGCACAAGGGCCAGCTGGGTCTTGATGATGTGCTCGCCACGGACCTGGCGGGCAACAGCCTGGAGCCGGGGAAGAAACCGTCCGCCGAAACCCTGCTGCACACGCAGCTCTACAGCTGGCGCCCGGAGATCGGCGCGGTGCTGCACACGCACTCGGTGAACGCCACGGTGCTGTCGCGCCTGACTTTGGGCGATTTCATCGAGTTCGAAGACTACGAACTGCAAAAGGCCTTCAGCGGTGTATCGACCCACGAATCCCGGGTGCGGGTGCCGATTTTCGACAACGATCAGGACATTGCGCGACTCGCCGCCAAGGTGCAGCCTTGGCTCGACGCCCATCCCGATTGCGTCGGTTACCTGATTCGCGGCCACGGCCTCTACACCTGGGGCGCGCGGATGAGCGATGCCCTGCGGCAGATCGAGGCCTTCGAGTTTTTGTTCGAGTGCGAGTTGAAGACTCGCAGTGTGTTGAACCGTTAACGGCAGACTTATCCACAAGTCGCCCATCGCCTGATGCAGCGCTGCGCCCGACCGGTGTCCACAAACCGGACGGCGCAGCCGAAACCGAGGAATTGCCCCATGAGCAGCCTGTCCGTTTATCACGTCTCCAGCCCTGAAATTCCCAACAAGGTGCTGACCCATTTCGAAGACATCGCTTCGACCCTGGCCGAACAGGGCGTGCGCTTCGACCGCTGGCAAGCCGCCGCGAAGATCCAGCCTGGCGCGACTCAGGAAGAAGTGATTGCCGCGTATCAGGCGCAAATCGACAAGCTGATGACCGAGCGCGGCTACATCACAGTCGATGTGATCAGCCTCAACAGCGATCATCCGCAAAAAGCCGAATTGCGCGCCAAGTTCCTCGAAGAACACCGCCATGGTGAAGACGAAGTGCGCTTTTTCGTCGCCGGTCGCGGGTTGTTCACCCTGCACATCGACGATTACGTCTACGCCGTGCTGTGCGAGAAAAACGACCTGATCTCGGTACCTGCCGGTACCAGGCACTGGTTCGACATGGGCGAGCATCCGCATTTTGTGGCGATTCGCCTGTTCAACAACCCGGAAGGCTGGGTGGCCAATTTCACCGGCGACGACATCGCCGGCCAATTTCCGCGTCTTGAGGACTGAGTCGATGCCGATCAAAGCGATTCTCACCGATATCGAAGGCACCACCAGCGCGGTGAGTTTTGTGTTCGACGTGCTGTTTCCCTACGCGGCCAAACATTTGCCGACGTTCGTCAGCCAGCACGCCGCGCGTTCCGACGTGGCCGAACAACTGGACGCCGTGCGCCGCGACAGCAACGAGCCGGGTGCCGACGTGGAGCGGGTCATCGACATCCTGCTGGGCTGGATTGCCGAAGACCGCAAGGCCACGCCGCTCAAGGCACTGCAGGGGATGGTCTGGGAGCAGGGTTACCAGGCCGGGCAACTCAAGGGGCATGTGTATCCGGATGCCGTTGAAGCGCTGCAACGCTGGCATCAGGCCGGTTATCAACTGTTCGTTTATTCATCCGGTTCGATCCAGGCCCAGCGCCTGATCTTCGGCTGTTCGGAGGCGGGGGATCTTACGCCGCTGTTCAGCGGTTACTTCGACACCACGTCCGGACCCAAGCGCGAATCGCAGTCCTACGCCAACATTACTCAGGCCATCAAGCTTGAGGCCTCGCAGATTCTGTTCCTGTCGGACATCGTCGAAGAGCTGGACGCGGCGCGTAAGGCGGGAATGGCCACCTGCGGATTGGCCCGTGAGGGGGGGGAACTGGCGGGACATGTCACTGTGGACAGTTTTGCCCGAATCAGCCCCTCCACCTTCTAAAACAACACAATCCCTGTAGGAGCGAGCTTGCTCGCGATGGTCGTGAACGATAACGC